>DATMGW010000048.1:0-10218 GCA_035555295.1 Caldimonas sp. | reverse complement strand
TGATTGTCGAACGGGTATTGATCCGGAGATTGTACGGACGCGATCCGCTCTACAGCCTGCTGCTAACCTTCGGCCTCGCCTTTATTATCGAGGATGGCACGCGCTTTATCTGGGGCGCGCAGAGCCTGCCGTTCCCGATCCCGGCCTGGCTGACGACACCGCTGTCGTCGGAATTCTTCTTTCTCACCGGCTATCGCCTGTTCATGGTCCTGCTCGTCGCTGTCGCGGTGGGCGGCCTGTTCCTGATCCTGAACCGCACACGCCTGGGCATCCGCATCCGCGCCGGCACGCTCGACCTGGAGACGGTGTCGGTGCTCGGGGTCAACATCGGCGTGCTGCGCAACCTCAACTTCGGGCTCGGCATCTACCTCGCCGGCCTGGCCGGCGTGCTTGCCGCCGGCATGCTCGGCCTGCAGCCGACGATCGGCACGTCGCTGATCATGCCGAGCTTCGTCGCCATCATCGTCGGCGGCCTCGGCAGCCTGCCCGGCACGCTGCTCGGCGGCCTGCTGATCGGCGTCGCCTCCGGTGTCACCACCGTGTTCTTTCCCTCCGCGACCGAGGCGGTGATGTACGTGATGATGGGCCTCGTTCTCCTGGTGCGGCCGCGCGGCCTGCTCGGCGAGGAAGGGAGGACGCAATGACCTTCGGACGCGACAAGCTGGCATGGAACGCCGTCCTCTGGATCGTCCTGCTGACGATGCCGTACTGGATGGGCGCGATCGGCGGCTACACCGAGCTGGCCAGCCGCGTCGTCATCCTCGGGCTGGCGGCGATGTCGCTCAATTTTCTGCTCGGCTTCACCGGCGTGCTGTCGTTCGGCCACGCCGCCTACTTCGGCCTGGGTGCCTACGGCGCGGCGATGTCGCTCAAGTTCTTCGCGCCCAGCACGGCGCTGGCAATCGTCGTCGGCATCGTCGTCGGTACCCTTGCAGCGGCTGCGATCGGCGCGCTCATCGTCAAGCTGCGCGGCGTCTATTTCGCGATGGTGACGATCGCCTTCGGCCAAGTCTTCTACTTCATTACCTTTCGCTGGAACTCTGTGACGGGGGGCGACGACGGCGTCACCGGCTGGCACCGCGCGCCGCTGCGCCTGGGCTTTGCGACGATCGACATCCTCGGCAACGACAAGGCCTTCTACTACCTCGTGTTGCTGATGTTCGCCGTGGCGGCCGGCATCATGGCGATGCTGCTGCGCTCGCCGCTAGGCCGCACCCTCATCGCGATCCGCGAGAACGAGCGCCGGGCCCGTTTCCTCGGCATCCCGGTCGAGCGCCACATCTGGATTTCGTTCGTCATCTCGGGCGGCTTCGCGGCGCTCGCCGGCACGCTCTACGCGCTGCTCAGCAACTTCACCGACCCGCGCTCGCTGCACTGGACGCTCTCGGGCAACTTCGTGATCATGGCCGTGCTCGGCGGCATGCGCTCGTTCTGGGGGCCCCTGATCGGCGCCGCCATCTTCGTCGTGCTGCAGGACTACGTGTCGAGCCACACCGAGAACTGGATGTCGTTCATCGGCCTGTTCTTCGTCCTCGTCGTCACCTTCTTCCCGCGCGGCGTGCTCGGCATCATCAAGCGGAGGGTCGCTTCGTGAGTCCCGCCCGGCCGCCCGAAGGGGCTCACTCCCGCCTGGCGGGACCGGCCGAAGGCCGAAGGGTGCCCCCATGAGCCTCCTGCGCGTGCAGAACGTGTCGCGGCACTTCGGCAGCCTGGTCGCCGTCGACCAGGTGTCGATGACGGTCGAGCGCGGCGAGCTGCGCGCCGTGATCGGGCCGAACGGTGCCGGCAAGACGACCTTCTTCAACATGATCAGCGGGTTCTTTCCGCCCACCTCGGGCACGATCGTCTTCGACGAGCAGGACATCACGGCCTGGCCAGCGGAAAAGCGGGTTGCCGGCGGCATGGCGCGCACCTTCCAGATCACCGAGATCTTTCCCGAGCTGAGCGTGCGGGAGAACCTGCGCATCCCGGTCGAGGTGGCGGCGGGCTTTCGCCTGCGACCCTGGCTCTCGCGCGAGGACGACCTGAAGATCCGCGCCCGCCTCGACGAGTTGCTCGGCATGGGCGGTCTCACCGAGAAGGCAGATCGCCTGGTCGGCGAGCTCTCGCATGGCGACCAGCGCGCCACCGAGATCATGATGTCGCTGGCATTGCGGCCACGCCTGCTGCTACTCGACGAGCCGACCGCGGGCATGGGCGACCAGGAAACCTACGACGTCACGCGTCTGATCCGGCGCCTGCATCGCGACGAGAAGCTGACGATCGTGCTGATCGAGCACGACATGCGCGTCGTCTTCCATCTCGCCGATCGCATCATGGTGCTGGCCGAAGGCGCGGTTCTGGCCGAAGGCACAGCCGACGCGATCGCCAAGGACGAACGCGTCCAGGCCGCCTATCTCGGAAAGACTGAATGAACGTGCTCGAGGCCGAGGGCCTGCAAACCTACTACGGCAAGAGCCACATCCTGCATGGCGTCGGCCTGACCGTGAAGGAAGGCGAGATCGTCGCCCTGCTCGGCCGCAACGGCGCCGGCAAGTCGACGACGCTGCGCAGCCTGATCGGCCTGACGCACGCACGCGAAGGCAGGATCACGATCTTCGGCCAGGACACCACGACCTGGTCGCCGAACCGCGTCGCCGCGCTCGGGGTCGGCTTCGTGCCCGAAGGGCGGCGCATCTTCGCCAACCTCAGCGTCGACGAGAACCTGCGCGTGCCGATGGAGCGGCCGGGGCCCTGGACGATCGCCCGCGTCTACGAGCTCTTCCCGCGCCTGCACGAGCGCAAGGCGAACAAGGGGCGACAGCTCTCGGGCGGCGAGCAGGAGATGCTGTCGATCGCCCGCGCGCTGCTCCTCAACCCGCGCCTGCTGATGCTCGACGAGCCGTCGCAGGGTCTGGCGCCGCTCATCGTCAAGCAGGTCTTCGAGGTGATCGTGGCGGCGCGCAGGGAAGGCATCTCGGTGTTGCTCGTCGAGCAGAACGTGCGCGCCGCCGTCGAGGTGGCCGACCGCGCCTACGTGCTGGAGAACGGCAGCATCGCCTACGAAGGCCCGGCGGCGGAGTTCGCGAAGGACGAAGAACGCGTCCGAGCCCTCGCCGGCGCGAGCGCGGAAAGCTGGGATCCGGTCGAGTAGCGTCGACGATACCTGCGCGCACTCAGGACGTGAGCACCGGTGACCTTCTCGCACCGTCTCGCGCCGTCTGGCTCGAGCTTGCGTCGGACGATCACGCTCTGACGCGCCTGCGTCCGTCCGGCACCGAGCCGGTGCTGCCCTCGTCCTTCGCTGTCGGCACCGCAGCGCAGACGGCCCTCGCGGTGGTAGCGCTCGCCGCCACCGAGATCGGGCACGTCCGCAACGGCCTCGAGCAGGAGGTCGCAGTCGACATGCGCGAGGCCGCGCTCGAATGCTGCGGCTATTTCCGGCTCGACGGCAAGGCGCCGCAGGCGTGGGACAGGATCGCCGGCCTCTACGCCTGCGGTCCCGGTGGAGCCGGGGGCTGGGTCCGTCTGCACACGAACTTCGCGCATCACCGCGATGGCGCCCTGCACCTGCTCGGACTGCCGCCCGGCCCCGAGGCGACGCGCGAGCAGGTCGCGGCCGCGCTCGCCGCATGGACCGCCGAATCGTTCGAAGACGCCGCGGCAAACGCAGGGGTCGTCGCCGCCGCGCTTCGCACCTTCGTGCGATGGGATCGCCACCCGCAATGCACGGCGATTGCGACGCTGCCTCTGGTCGAACTAACGCGCATCGGCAACGCACCGCCGCTTGCGTGGCCAAACCTGGCGCGCACGGACCGGCCGCTGGCCGGCCTGCGCGTGCTCGACCTGACGCGAATCCTCGCCGGTCCTGCCTGCGGCCGGACGCTGGCCGCGTACGGAGCCGACGTGATGCTCGTCAACTCGCCGCATCTGCCCAACATCGAGGCGATCGCCGACCTGAGCCGCGGCAAGCGTTCGACACTCGCCGACCTTCGTGAGGAAGGCGATCGCGGTGCGTTCGCCATCGCGCTCGCGCAGGCCCATGTGCTCCTGCAAAGCTATCGTCCAGGTAGCCTCGCCGCGCTCGGCTTCGGCCCCGACGACGCCCACCGCCTGCGACCGGGCATCGTCTACGCCTCGCTCTCGGCGTACGGTCGCGCGGGTCCGTGGGCGCAACGCCGCGGCTTCGACTCGCTCGTGCAAACCGCGACCGGCTTCAACGACGCAGAAGGCGCCGCAGCGGGCGCGACGGAGCCGAAAGCGTTGCCGATGCAGATCCTCGACATGGCGTCCGGCTTCCTGCTCGCATGGGGAATCGAGATGGCGCTCCTGCGCCAGCGGGACGACGGCGGCAGCTGGCACGTCCAGGTGTCGCTCGCGAGAACGGCGCAGTGGCTGCGCTCGCTCGGCCGCGTTCGCGCTGGCTTCGCCGCGCCCCGCCCCGACTTCTCGGCGCAGATCGAATCGAGCGACTCGGGATTCGGGCGCCTCGAGGCGCTTCGCCACGCGGCGCGATTCTCGGCAACGCCGGCGCTCTACACGCGGCCGTCGGTGCGACCGGGCGCCGATCGCCTTGCCTGGTCCTGACCTGCGCGCATCGTGGCAGTCGCGCTGGCGCGCGTGACAGAATCTCTGCACTCCACCGCGACTGATCCGGCCGTGAATCTCGTCTTCCCGCACACCTTCGTGCCGTGGTTTCGCACCGTCGCACCGCACATCCACGCCTATCACGGCAAGACCTTCGTCGTCGCGATCGCCGGCGAGCTGATCGCTGCCGGCAAGCTTCCCTCGTTCGCGCAGGACCTGGCGATCCTGCATGCGATGGGAATCCGCCTGGTCCTCGTGCACGGTTTTCGCCCGCAGGTCAACGAGCAGCTGCTCTCCAAGGGACACGAATCGCGCTTCAGCCACGGCCTGCGGATCACCGACGCGGTCGCCCTCGACAGTGCCCAGGAAGCAGCCGGCCAGTTGCGCTTCGAGATCGAGGCAGCTTTCTCGCAGGGCCTGCCGAACACGCCGATGGCCAATGCGATCGTCCGTGTCGTCTCGGGAAACTTCCTGACGGCGCAGCCGGTCGGCATCGTCGACGGCGTCGACTTCATCCACAGCGGCATCGTTCGCAAGGTCGACGCTGCGGCGATCCGGCGCGCTATCGACATCGGCGCGTTGGTGCTGCTCTCTCCGTTCGGCTTCTCGCCGACCGGCGAGGCGTTCAACCTGACGATGGAAGACGTGGCGACGAGCACGGCCATCGCGTTGCAGGCCGACAAGCTGCTCTTCGTCACCGAGGTGCCCGGCATCCACGAAGACCCGGCCGATCCGCAAAGCCCGATCGACACCGAGCTCGCCCTCGCCGACGCCGAGCGGCTGCTTGCCGCGCTGCCGCATCCGACGCAACCCACCGACACCGCGTTCTACCTGCAGCACTGCGTCAAGGCGTGTCGGGGCGGAGTCGAGCGCTCGCACATCCTGCCCTTCGCCATCGACGGCGCCTTGCTGATGGAGGTCTTCACGCACGACGGCATCGGCACGATGGTCGTCGACGAGAAGCTCGAAAGCCTGCGCCAGGCGACGCCCGACGATATCGGCGGCGTGCTCCATCTGATCGAGCCGTACGAGCGCGACGGAACGCTCGTCAAGCGCGACCGCACGGAAATCGAGCGCGATATTGGCAATTACACCGTCATCGAGCACGACGGCGTCATATTCGGATGCGCTGCGCTATACCCGTATCCCGAAACGAAGACCGGTGAAATGGCAGCCCTCACCGTTTCGCCGCAGGTGCAAAGCCAGGGCGACGGTGAACGGATATTGAAGCGCGTCGAGCAGCGCGCCCGGGCCATGGGCCTCGACAGTATCTTCGTCCTGACGACGCGGACCATGCACTGGTTCATCAAGCGCGGCTTCGTCCAGGCCGATCCGGACTGGCTCCCGGATGCGCGCAAGCGCAAATACAACTGGGACCGCCGTTCCCAGGTATTCGTCAAGAAACTAGGCTGAAAGCGGAGAAAACCCATGCCCAGAATGGTTCAATGCGCGTACCTCAAGCACGAGGCCGAGGGCCTGACGTTCGCCCCCTATCCCGGCGAATTGGGCCATCGCATCTACGCGTCGATCAGCAAGGATGCGTGGGCGGCGTGGATGAAGCACCAGACGATGCTCGTCAACGAGAACCGTCTCAATCTGGCCGATCAGCGGGCGCGCCAATATCTCGCCCGGCAAATGGAGAACTTCCTCTTCGGCGCCGGGGCCGAGCAACCTGCCGGGTATGTGCCGCCGACACCGTGAGCTGCGCATAGAATCCGCTCGTGCCGCACGGCACGCAACAAGAAGGCGGAGGTTTCGACGTGGCGACATTGCGGGAATTGCTGGCACAAAAAGAAGCGATCGAGCGACAGATCGAGCAAACCAAGAAGCACGAACGGAGCGAAGCCGTCGACAAGGTTCGCGCCCTGATGGCCGAATATGGTTTGACGCTGGCAGACCTGGGCGCCAAGTCGACGGCCAAGGGCAAATCCTCCAGGGCCACCGGAAAGGTGCCGGCCAAGTATCGCAACGCCTCGACGGGTGAATCCTGGAGCGGGCGCGGCCTGCAGCCGCGCTGGCTGAAAGCGGCCCTGGCGAGCGGGCGAAAGATCAGCGACTTCGCCGTGTAGACGACACAAGCCGGCGTCCTTCGGGCGCTACGGCTGGCTCGCCGTTCGGCGAGCCCGGATTCCTGTTTAATCGCGAGCATGATCCCGGCCGGCTTCGTCCACGACCTTCTCGCTCGCGTCGACATCGTCGAGGTCGTCGGCCGTTCCGTCGACCTGAAGAGGGCCGGCGCGAGCCACAAGGGACTGTGCCCCTTCCACGGCGAGAAGTCGCCGAGCTTCACGGTCAGTCCCTCACGCCAGACCTATCACTGCTTCGGCTGCGGCGTGCACGGCAACGCCATCGGCTTTCTCATGGAGCACCACGGCATGGGCTTCGTCGATGCCGTTCGCGACCTTGCCCAGCAGGTCGGCATGACGGTTCCCGAAGACACGAGCTCGCCCGCCGAGCGCGAGCAGGCGAACGCGCGCAAGCAGAAGCAGGCGACGCTCGAAGAGGTCCTGGCGCGCGCTGCCGAGAACTATCGCAAGCAATTGAAGGCGAGCGAGCGTGCCATCGCCTACCTGAAGGGTCGGGGCCTCAGCGGCGAGATCGCGGCGCGCTTCGGCCTCGGCTATGCGCCCGAGGGGTGGCGCGGGCTGGCCAGCGTCTTCGCCAGCTACGACGACCTCTTGCTCGAGGAGAGCGGTCTGGTCATTGCCCAGCCCGCCGAGAGCGCCGATCCCGGCGCCGAGGAAGCGCCGGTGCAGAAGCGCTACGACCGCTTCCGCGACCGCATCATGTTTCCGATCCGCTCGGTGCAGGGCGGAATCATCGGCTTCGGCGGGCGGGTCCTCGACCGAGGCGAGCCCAAGTACCTCAATTCACCCGAGACGCCGGTCTTCAGCAAGGGCCGCGAGCTCTACGGGCTGTTCGAGGCGCGCGCCGCGATCCGCCAGCACGGCTACGTACTGGTCGTGGAGGGTTACATGGACGTCGTCGCCCTGGCCCAGTCCGGCCTCGACAACGCGGTGGCCACGTTGGGTACGGCGTGCACGGCAGAGCACGTGCAAAAGCTCGTTCGCTTCGCCGACTCGATCGTCTTCAGCTTCGACGGCGACGCCGCCGGACGCCGCGCCGCCGCCCGCGCCCTCGAGGCGAGCCTGCCGCATGCGACCGACACGCGCAGCTTTCGCTTTCTGTTCCTGCCGAGCGAGCACGACCCGGACAGCTACGTGCGCGAACACGGCAAGCGGGCGTTCGAGGACCGCGTCGCCGAGGCCGTCCCGCTCTCCAGGCAACTCATCGCGCTCGCCGGAGCCGGTGTCGACTTCGCGACGGCCGAGGGCCGGGCCCGATTCCTTGCCGAGGCCCGGCCGCTCTGGGGCAGCCTTCCCGAAGGCATGCTGAAGCGCCAATTGCTCGGAGAAATCGCTTCGCGCGCCGCCCTTCCGGCCGAGGAGCTGGCCACGGCATGGCAGGGCGCCCAGGGAGCGCGGCGGCGACCGCCCGGCCCGTCGGTACCGCGCGCCCGGCCGCGCCGGCCGGTCAAGCAGGTCATGCGCCAGCCGCAAGACCGGGTCGCCTGGATGCTGCTGCTCGAAAGCGGCTGGTGGGAGCAATTGAGCCCCGCCGACCACGCCCTGCTGTGCGCCCTGCCCGGCTGGCACGGCGAGGCTTTCCGCTTCATCGACCAGGTGGCCGCCGAGCACGGCGCGCAACCCTGGGCGGCGCTGCGCGAGCGGCTGGCGGGCGAGCCCTGGGGCGCTTCGGCGCTCGCCCTGGTCGACGCCGAAGACCCGGCCATCCAGCCGCTCCTCGACGACTTGCGCAGCTCGATGGCGCAATTGCGCGAATTCGGCGGGAAGCGCGCCGCAGCCGCCGTTCTCGGGCGACTTTGACGAAACTTCGCGGCACGGCGATAATCGAAAGTTTTCGCGATCGCGGCGAAGTGACGGCAGCACCTCCGGGCCCCGGCCACCCTCTGAACGAGGGTCAAACCCAAGGCCCCCTGATCCCGCAAGGGCTGCAAATCGAAGGGCCTTGCCCTCCGGTCACCCCGCAACGGCTCGGTCCACGTTGGAGCTCTGCGGACTCTCGCGTCGTCCGGGCTGTTTGTCGCGCGTGCCCTCGAGACGATCCGGCCTTGATTTTCGCGCCAAGGCGCGCACTTCAAGGCTCGGGCTTTCGAACGCAGCAGGCCTACTACGCTCAAGGAATTGCATGACTGCCAAGAAGACCGCTCCGACCAAGACTGCCGCCCAAGCCGCAAAGCCCGCCAAGGCCGCCGCCCTCGACGAGAGGAAGAAGGCGGCAAAGCCGGCCGCGAAGGCGGCTGGCGCCGCCGCTGCGGCTGACAAGGGCAAGGCCCCGGTCGCCAAGGGCAAGCTGCCCCTCGGCAAGACGGGCAAGGTCGAGACCTCGGACATCGACCTGGCCGAGATCGAAGCCGATCTGGAAGGCGAGCCGGTCGTCGACGCCACGGCCAAGGCCAAGCCGCTGCGCATGAAGGTCTCGCGCGCCAAGGAGCGCGCGCTGATGCGCGAATTCGGCCTCGACGAGACGGCGCTTACCGAAGAAGAAGTCGCCAAGCGCCGCCAGGAGCTGAAGACGCTCATCAAGATGGGCAAGACGCGCGGTTTCCTGACGCACCAGGAGATCAACGATCACCTGCCCGAAAAGCTCGTCGACCACGAGATCCTCGAAGCCATCGTCTCGATGCTCAACGATATGGGCATCGCCGTCTACGAGCAGGCGCCCGACGCCGCGACCCTGCTGATCGCCGGCGGTGGCGCGACCACGGCGACCGAGGAAGAGGCCGAGGAAGCCGCCGAGGCAGCGCTCTCGACCGTCGACTCCGAGTTCGGGCGCACGACCGACCCGGTGCGCATGTACATGCGCGAGATGGGCACGGTCGAGCTGCTGACACGCGAAGGCGAGATCGAGATCGCCAAGCGCATCGAGGGCGGCTTGCAGGCGATGATGTACGCGATCTCGGCCTCGCCGACAACGATCGCCGAGATCCTGTCGTACGCCGATCGCATCGCTTCGGGCGAGATGAAGATCTCGGAGGCAGTCGACGGCTTCGTCTCGGAAGACGAGGCCGACGACTACGTCGCCGAGGAAGACGTCGACTTCTTCGACGAGGAAGACGACGACGACGGCAACGGCGGCTCGAAGGCGCTGACCAAGAAGCTCGAGGAGCTCAAGGCAGCGGCGCTCGTGAAGTTCGACACGCTGCGCACCAACTTCGACAAGATGAGGAAGGCGTTCGAGAAGGACGGCTACCAGTCGCCCTCGTACAACCGGGCCCAGATGGCGATCAGCGCCGAGCTGATGACGATCCGCTTCACGGTCAAGACGATCGAAAAGCTCTGCGCCATCCTGCGCTCGCAGGTGGACGACGTGCGCCGCTACGAGCGCGAACTGCGCAAGATCCTGGTCGACAAGTGCGGCATGCCGCAGGAATACTTCATCAAGAACTTCCCGCCCAACATCCTCAACCTGAAGTGGGCGGAAAAGGAAGTGGCCGCCGGCAAGTCGTACAGCCTGGTTCTGGCGCGCAACCTGCCCGCGGTGCAGGAACTGCAACAAAAGCTGTTCGACCTCCAGGCGCGTGCCGTGGTGCCGCTGGAAGACCTGAAGCAGATCAACAAGAAGATGAAC
>DATMGW010000047.1:0-11945 GCA_035555295.1 Caldimonas sp. | reverse complement strand
CGGCTGTCTTGATCGCGGCCTTGATGCGGCCGTAGGTGCCACAGCGGCAGATGTTGCCGCTCATGGCCGCGTCGATGTCGGCGTCGCTCGGGTTCTTGTTCTTCGCCAGCAGCGCCGCGGCGCTCATCAGCTGGCCCGATTGGCAGTAGCCGCACTGCGGCACGTCGTGCGCGATCCAGGCCTTCTGCAGCGGATGCGAGTTGTTGTGCGACAGGCTCTCTATCGTCGACACCTTCCTGCCGGCCGCCGCAGACAGCGGTGTCTGGCACGACCGGACGGGCACCCCGTCGAGATGCACCGTGCAGGCGCCGCACAGCGATGCGCCGCAGCCGAATTTGGTTCCGGTCAGGCCGACCTCGTCGCGGATGACCCACAGCAGCGGCGTGTCGGGTTCCGCTTTCACGTCGACGGCCTTGCCGTTCAGATTGAACTTGGTTGTCATGCTTGCCTCCTGTGTCGGGCTTCAGCGCGCGACGCGGCAGGAATGTGCCGCAACTGCGTTGTGCCCTGTGCGCGGGATCGTAGGGCGGCCGCACCGGAGTCGATACCGAGGGTGAACCCTAGGTGTCGCAAACGTCGAACGCTGCTCTCAGTGCAGCGAGCAAGGCCTCAGGTGCTTCGCTCATCAAGGCGTGCCCCGAGGCCAGGGTGACCGTTCGCGCGCGCAAGGCCTGCGCGATCGCCGTCGCCTGTTTCGGCGCCGCCATCTGGTCGCGCTCGCCGAGGATCAGCGTCGTCGGGCAGACGACGCGCGCCGCAGCCACGATGCCGCCGACATAGCGGTTGCAAACCTCGAAATCGGTGAGGAACAGATTGGCGTCGCGTTGCGCCATTTGCATGCGCCGCATCAGGATCCGGTTGGAGCCGTGCAGCCACATGCCAGGACCGGGATACGAAGGCTTGGCGGCGAGCGTCGAATGGGAGAAGGCGTTGACGCTGTCGATCGCCGCGAACGGATCGCTGCGCGCCGATTCGAGCAGCGCCGGCGAGACGGCCATCGGATACGCGGTGCCGATCATGACGAGTCGCTTCGACCGCTCAGGTGCGCGCGCCGCGGCTTCGAGGGCGATCAGCGATCCCATGCTGTGGCCGACGAAGCTGGCCTCGCGGACTCCGGCCGCGTCGAGCAGGGCGAGCAGCCAGTCGGCGATCGCCTCGACACTTTCGAGCGGCGTACCTGCGCTTTGCCCGTGGCCGGGCAGGTCGGGCGCGAGCGCGGCGTAGCCGTGGTTCGCGAACCAGCGCGCGAGCAACGTCCAGACGCTGTGGTCGTGCATCGCGCCGTGCACGAAGACGACCGCCGGCAGCTTCGAATCGAAGGCCTTGCCGCCGCAGTAGGCGTAGGCCTCGTGCGTGCCCGCGGGCCCGGCGACGGCGAGCCTCATCGCTTCGCTGCGGCTCTCAGCGCGAGCTTCAGGTCGTCGATCAGGTCGTCGGCGTCTTCGAGGCCGATCGACAGGCGGATGGTTGCCGGGCCGATCCCGGCGCGCGCGAGCGCCGCGTCGTCCATGCGGAAATGCGTCGTCGATGCCGGATGGATGACGAGCGAGCGGCAGTCGCCGACGTTGGCGAGGTGCGAGAAGATCTTCAGCGATTCGATGAAGATGCGGCCCTGCTCGCGCGAGCCGCGCAAGTCGAAGCTGAAGACGGCGCCGCAGCCGCGCGGCAGCAGGCGCCGCGCCAGGGCGTGGTCGGGATGCGTCTCGAGCTCGGGGTAGCCGACGCTGGCGACGGCCTCGTGCCCGGCGAGGAAGGCAACGATCTTTCTCGTGTTCTCGACGTGGCGCGCCATGCGCAGCGGCAGGGTCTCGAGCCCCTGCAGGACGAGCCACGCGGTGTGCGGACTCATGCTCGCTCCGAAGTCGCGCAGGCCCTCGCGGCGCGCGCGCAGGAGGAACGCGCCGACCGTGCTTTCTTCGCTGAAGACCATGCCGTGGAAGCCCTCGTAGGCGCGCGTCAGCTCGGTGAAGCGGCCCGAGGTCGCGGTCGCGGCGTCCCAGTCGAAACGACCGCTGTCGACGAGGACGCCGCCGATCACCGTGCCGTGCCCGGACAGGAACTTGGTCGCCGAGTGATAGAGCAGGTCGGCGCCCAGCTCGAAGGGCTTCATCAGCCACGGCGTCGTGAAGGTCGAGTCGACGAGCAGGGGCAGCGAGTTCTCGTGCGCGATCGCGGCGATCGTCGGCACGTCGAGCACGTCGAGGCCGGGGTTGCCGAGCGTCTCGCCAAACAGCAACTTCGTTTCCGGGCGGATCGCGGCGCGCCAGGCATCGATGTCGCCCGGCTTGACGAAGGTCGTCGCGATGCCGAAGCGCGCCAGCGTGTAGTGCAGCAGGTTGTGCGAGCCGCCGTAGAGCGCGCTCGATGCGACGATGTGCGAGCCCGCTCCGGCGACGGTCGCGATCGCCAGGTGCAGCGCCGCCTGGCCGCTCGCCGTCGCGATCGCGCCCGAGCCGCCTTCGAGCGCGGCGACGCGCTCTTCGAGCACGGCGTTGGTCGGGTTCGAGATCCGGCTGTAGACGTGGCCGGAGCGCTCCATGTTGAAGAGCGAGGCGGCGTGCTCGCTCGAATCGAACACGAACGAGGTCGTCAGGTGGATCGGGACGGCCCGGGCGCCGGTATCCGGGTCGGGAGCCGCGCCGGCGTGCAGCGCGAGGGTGTCGAAGCCGGGGTCGGAGTAGCCGGGCATGGGTGTCCTTTTCGCGGCGATTGTGGGCTATATTGACCTATGAGCCGCTCCTGGAGACAGGCATGAAAGTCAGCGACATCCTGCGCGTCAAGGGAGGCACGCTCTTCACCGTCCCGCCGGGCGAAACGCTCAGCGCGGCGCTCAACGTCATGTCCGAGCACGACATCGGCTCGCTCGTCGTCATCGACCACGGGGAGGTCGTGGGCATGCTCACCTTCCGCGAGGTGATCCAGGCCGTCGTCAAGAACGGCGGCGCGCTCGGCTCGACGCTCGTGCACCAGGTGATGGACGGCCACCCGCTGACCTGCTCGCCGGCGACCGAGCTCGACGAAGTGCGCCGCATGATGCTCGGCCGGCACGCCCGCTACATGCCGGTGCTGACCGAGCAGACGCTGATGGGCGTGGTCTCGTTCTACGACGTCGCCAAGGCCGTCGTCGACAGCCAGGACTTCGAGAACCGCATGCTCAAGGCCTACATCCGCGACTGGCCGGTGGAAAGCCGCGACGAGCTGCCCTCGTCGAAGCCGAACTAGGCCCGCCGCCTTTCGCGCCGATGTCCGGCAGCACGCTCGGCACGCTCTTTCGCGTCACCAATTTCGGCGAGAGCCACGGCCCGGCGATCGGCTGCGTCGTCGACGGCTGCCCGCCCGGGCTCGAGCTCTCCGCCGCCGACATCCAGCCCGACCTCGACCGCCGGCGCCCCGGCACCTCGCGTCACGTGACGCAGAGGAACGAGGAGGACAAGGTCGAGATCCTCTCGGGCGTGTTCGAGGGGCGGACGACGGGAACGCCGATCGCCCTGGTCATTCGCAACACCGACCAGCGCAGCAAGGACTACGCGAACCTGCTCGACACCTTTCGCCCCGGCCACGCCGACTACACCTATCTGCACAAGTACGGGTTTCGCGATCCGCGCGGCGGCGGGCGGGCCTCGGCGCGGCTCACCGCGCCGACGGTGGCGGCCGCGGCGATCGCCAAGAAATGGCTGCACCTGAAGCACGGCACGCGCTTCGTCGCCTACCTGACGCAGATCGGCGACATCGTGATTCCCTTCGAGGGCCTCGAGCACGTCGGCGAGAACCCGTTCTTCGCCGCGAACGCGAGCGCGATCGCACGCATCGAGACGTACGTCGACGAATTGCGCAAGGCCGGAGACAGCTGCGGCGCCCGCGTCGACGTCGTGGCGAGCGGCGTTCCGGTCGGCCTCGGCGACCCGATCTACGACAAGCTCGATGCCGACATCGCCTACGCGATGATGGGAATCAACGCCGTCAAGGGCGTCGAGATCGGCGCCGGCTTTGCCGCCGTCACGCAGCGCGGCACGACTCACGGCGACGAGCTGACGCCGCAGGGGTTCCTCAGCAACAACGCCGGCGGCGTGCTTGGCGGCATCTCGACCGGCCAGGACATCACGGTCGGCATCGCGATCAAGCCGACCAGCTCGATCCGCAGCCCGCGCCGCTCGATCGATCGCGAAGGGCGGCCGACGATGGTCGAAACGCTCGGCCGGCACGACCCCTGCGTCGGCATCCGCGCCGTGCCGATCGTCGAAGCGGTGCTCGCCCTCGTCCTGATGGACCACGCATTGCTGCACCGGGCGAAGTGCGGCGACGTCGTCGTCGCGTCGAAGCCGATTCCGGCCCGCGCACCCTGAGCGAGGGGTCGTCCTCGGCCAGGGGCGCCTCGGGCGGTCCCGGGCCGCGATCCGAACAACCCAGTAGGATGCAGTCGTCTCCAGGGCGACCGGCGCCGGCCCGCTGCAATGAACACGCTCCGACTCCAACTCAGGTTTCTCCTGCCGTTGCTGCTGACGCTCGGTGTTGCTGCGTACCTCGCGCTGCCGCTGATGGACCGGTTGACCTTGCGCTGGTTTTCGCGCGACCTGACGTTGCGCGGCGAGCTCGTCACCAATGCGCTGTCCGATTCGATCGCCGACGCGCTCAAGGACCCCGAGGCCGGACGCCTGGAGATGCTATTCGCCCGTGCCGCCAAGGACGAGCGGCTGGTCGCAATCGGCCTGTGTTCGCGCGACAACCGCCTGCTGCGGCACACCGAGAACTATCCTCCCGCGCTCGGCTGCAGCATCGCGCGCGAAGCGGCTGCGCAGCCGTCGCCCGTGATGCAGATCGAAGGCGGCCCGGTGCACGTCGGCGTGCACGAGGTCACGAGCGACGCGGGGCCGATCGCCGATCTCGTGCTGGTGCAGGACTTCAGCTATATCGGCAAGCGCAGCCAGGACACCCGCCAGTACCTGATCGCCTTCATTGCGATGCTGGGCGCGGTGATCGCGATGATCACCGTCGTCGTCGCCCAGATCAGCTGGCGCGGCTGGGTCTCGGGGGCGCGGGCGCTGCTGCGGGGAGAGGGCCTGATCCGGCCGATCTCGCAGCCCGGCGAGCTGGCGCCGTTCGCCGCCGACCTGCGGCAGCGCCTGCGCGACCTCGAGGACGAGTACCGGCGTTCACTCGGACCGGAGGCTCCCTGGGACGCCGAGCGGCTTCGCTCGTTGCTCAACACGCAACTCCGCGGCGACGAGGTGATCGTCGTGTCGAACCGCGAGCCCTACATCCACGACGTCGCGGCGAATGGCGACATCATCGTCCGGCGCCCGGCCAGCGGCCTGGTGACGGCGGTCGAGCCGGTGATGCGCGCCTGCTCCGGCACGTGGATCGCGCACGGCAGCGGCGCCGCCGATCGCGGCGTCGTCGATTCGCACGATGGCCTGCGCGTGCCGCCCGGAGAAGACGAATACACCCTGCGCCGGATCTGGCTGACGCCGGAGGAGGAGCAGGGCTACTACTACGGGTTCGCCAACGAGGGCCTGTGGCCGCTGTGTCACGTGGCGCACGTGCGGCCGGTGTTTCGCGAAGGCGACTGGCAGGCCTACCACGAGGTCAACAGGCGCTTTGCCGACGCGGTGGTCGCGGAGGCACGCAGCGACGACCCGATCGTGTTCGTGCAGGACTATCACTTCGCGTTGCTGCCGTCGATGATTCGCGCCAAGTTGCCGGCGGCCACGATCCTGACCTTCTGGCACATCCCGTGGCCGAATCCGGAATCGTTCGGCATCTGCCCCTGGCGGCGCGAGATTCTCGAAGGCCTGCTCGGCAGCACGATCCTGGGCTTTCACACCCGGTTCCACTGCAAGAACTTTCTCGAGACGGCGGATCGCTATCTCGAGGCCAGGATCGAGCATGAGCACTCGACCATCTCGTACCACGACTCGAAGACGTTCGTCGAGAGCTATCCGATCTCGATCGAGTGGCCGTCGCTGCAGCTGCAGGCGAGCTGGCCGTCGATCGAGCAGTGCCGCGCCAGCGTCTTCAAGCGCCTCGGGCTGGCTGCCGGCCAGCGCCTCGCGATCGGTGTCGACCGCTTCGACTACACCAAGGGCATCCTCGAGCGGCTGCACGCCCTGGAGCGCCTGCTCGAGAAGCATCCCGAGTGGATCGGCCGCCTCTGCTTCGTGCAGGTCGCGGCGCCGACGCGCGGCTCGCTGGAGGAATATCGCTCGTTCCAGGGGCGCATCGAGCGTCTCTGCGAACGGATCGCCCAACGCTTCGGCGGGGACGGCTACCGTCCGGTGATCCTGCTGGCGCGCCATCACGAGCACGATGCCCTGAACGAGCTCTACCGCGCCGCCGACGTCTGCCTGGTGACCAGCCTGCACGACGGCATGAACCTCGTCTGCAAGGAGTTCGTCGCCGCTCGCGACGACGAGCAGGGCGTCCTGATCCTCAGCCGCTTCGCCGGCGCCGCGCGCGAGCTGAGCGAGGCGCTGATCGTCAATCCGTACCACGTTGAGGAATGTGCCGATGCCCTGCAGCAGGCCCTGACCATGCCGCCGGCCGAGCAGCGCGAGCGGATGGGCAGCCTGCGCCAGACGGTGCGCGAGTCGAACGTCTTTCGCTGGGCCGGGCGGATGCTCTCGGACGCCGGCCGGCTCAGGCAGCGCCAGCGGATCGAGGCCCGCGTGTTGCGCCACAGCGGGCAATGACGCCGGTGGCCCCGGCGTCGTCGCCGCGACCAGGCAGCACGGCCGCACGGTCCGCAACAGCGGGCCGTCAGCTTGGCCCGAGCGGCGCGAGCATGCGTCGCAGCACCAGCACCAGTTCGGCGTCACTGTCGAGGAAGTACATCGCCTTCGACGACGGATCGTCGCGACCGATGCGGATCGTCAGCGACGGCGGCACGGTCCGGCCGAATACCGCTTCGTCGTTGACGTCGTCGCCGACGAACACCGCGGCACCGGCCTTCGCGCGCGCGACGAGCGTCGCCAGGGCATCGCCCTTGTCCGGCGTGCCGGCAGCCACGACGTTGACGACGAACTTGCCGCCGAAGCGCGCCAGGGCCGGCGCGCCCTCGAGGAGGGTGTCGATGCAGGCTCGGGCCGCCGGCGCGTCGGCCGCCAGGCGATAGTGCAGGGCGAGCGAGAACTGCTTGTCTTCGACCCAGACGCCCGCTGCCTCGAGGAGCGCCGAACGCTCGGCAATGCGCTTGCGGAGGCGCTCCAGGGCGTCGCTCGCGGTCGGCGGCTCGCCCGAGCCCGGGTCTTCGCCACCGTGGCTGCCGATCACGAAACGCGGCTCGAAACCCAGGCGCGGCCGCACGTCGGCGACGCTGCGCCCGGTGATGATCGCGACCGGCAGCCGTCGTCCCAGCTCAGCCAGGCAACGCGATACGTCGTGCGACACGTGTGCCTCGCCGGGGCGGGCGACGATGGGAGCAAGCGTTCCGTCGAAATCGAACGCGAGCAGCGGGCGCAGGCGCATCACGGCCTGCAGCGCTGCTTCTCCTTGCGGCGTGAAAAAGTGCTTCATGTGAACCTGCCTTCGCCGCACCATAGCCGACGGCGGCCGAGACCCGCCCGCAGTCAGCGCACGGCGAACGGCCGCATCATCGGCAAACGCCTTACCGCACCCGTGGGGTTGACACGGCCTGCCCGTATATTCTTCCTTGCCCCCGGGGATTCCCGTCCATGACCGCGTTCGCTGCCAGCCTCGACCTCGCCCTGATCGGCAACTGCACCATCAGCGCGCTCGTGGACAAGCATGGCGACATCGTCTGGTGCTGCATGCCGCGCTTCGACGGCGACCCGATCTTCCACGCGCTGCTCGACAGCGCGGCCGGCCTGCCGCGCGAGGCCGTCCTGGGCGTCGAGCTCGACGGCTTCACCCGGTCCGAGCAGGCCTACGACCCGGGCACCGCCGTCCTTCGCACGCGCCTGTTCGACGCGGCCGGCGAGGGAATCGAGATCGTCGATTTCTGCCCCCGCTTCCTGAACCGGGACAGGACCTTCCGCCCGGCGCAGATCGTCCGTCGCGTCCGGCCGCTGGTCGGCCACCCGCGGGTCCGGTTCCTCGTCCGGCCGCGCGGCGAGTGGGGCGCGGCAGCGCCGGAGATCACGCGCGGCAGCAATCATCTGCGGTTCGTCCTGCCCGCCGGCGTCCTGCGTCTCAACACCAATGCGCCGCTGACCTATCTGCTCGACAGCACCTGGTTCTCGCTGCAGGTTCCGGTGAGCCTGCTACTGGGGCCGGACGAGACGCTATCGGCCGGCATCGAGGAGACGGCACGCGATTTCGAGGAGCAGACGGCGCTGTACTGGCGGCGCTGGACGCGCCGCCTGGCCCTGCCGCTCGAATGGCAGGACGAGGTGATCCGCTCCGCGATCACGCTCAAGCTGTGCCAGTTCGAGGAAACCGGCGCGATCGTCGCGGCGATGACGACGAGCATTCCCGAGGCACCGAACACCGAGCGCAACTGGGACTACCGCTTCTGCTGGCTGCGCGATGCCTTCTTCGTCGTGCGCGCGCTGAACAGCCTGTCCGAAGTGGCGACGATGGAAGACTACCTGCGCTGGCTGAACGATGTCGTTCGCGGCGCCGCGGGCGGCCAGGTCCAGCCGCTTTACGGCATCGGCCTCGAGAAGGACCTGACCGAGCACCTGGTGCCGGCCCTTGGCGGCTATCGCGGGATGGGGCCGGTGCGCGTCGGCAACCAGGCGTTCGAACACGTCCAGCACGACGTCTACGGCAACATCGTGCTCGGCGCATCGCAGGCGTTCTTCGACCGGCGCCTCTTTCGCCGTGCCGACCTGCGCGACTTCGCCGAGCTCGAGCGCATGGGCGAGCAGGCGTGGCGGCACCACGACCAGCCCGATGCCGGGATGTGGGAGCTGCGCACGCGGGCGCGCGTGCACACGTCGTCGTCCTTGATGTGCTGGGCCGCCTGCGATCGCCTGGCGAAGATCGCCGCCGCCGTCGCCACGCCGGAGCGAAGCGCGCTCTGGCACAGCCGGGCGGAGACGATTCGCGGCAAGATCCTCGAGCTCGCGTGGAGCGAGCACCGCCAGTCCTTCGTCGAGAGCTTCGGCGGCAAGGACCTGGACGCCAGTGTGCTCCTGATGGCCGAGGTGGGCTTCATCGACCCACTCGATCCGCGTTTCGTGAAGACCGTCTCGGCTCTCGAGGCGGCCCTGTGCGACGGCCCGTTCATGCGCCGCTACGAGGCACCGGACGACTTCGGCAAGCCCGAAACGGCGTTCAACGTCTGTTCGTTCTGGAGAATCGATGCCCTGGCGCGGATCGGCCGCAACGTCCAGGCGCGCGAGATCTTCGAGGCGCTGCTCGCCAGCCGCAATCCCGTCGGGCTTCTCTCCGAGGACCTTCACGTCGGCACCGGGGAGCTCTGGGGCAACTTTCCGCAGACCTACTCGATGGTCGGCGTGATCAACGGCGCGGTGCGCCTGTCGAAACCCTGGGACACGATGGTGTAATGGCCCGGCGATGGCTTCCCCCACCGGCGCTCCGTACCCTCGATTGGTGGCCGACGTGGGCGGCTCGGGCGCCCGCTTCGGCTGGGTCGGTGGACCCGGCTCGGGCGTCGACCAGATCGCCGCCTGCGTCGACAGCGGCGAAGGCGGCATCGCGACGGCGATCGCCGATTACTTGAGCGCGCACGCCCATCCCGCGCCGGCGTCGTGTGCGATCGGAATCGCTGCGCCCGTCGACGGCGATACCGTGTCGATGACCAATCGGTCCTGGACGTTTTCGGTGCGCGATCTGCAGCGTCGGCTGCGCCTCGAACGCTTGCTCGTGATCAACGATTTCGCCGCCCTCGCCTTCGCGCTGACGGCTCTGGCGCCGGAGGATGTTCGACGGGTCGGCGGCGGCCGAGCCCGTGCGGGCGGCGCCCGCGCTCTCCTCGGTCCGGGAACCGGCCTCGGCGTCTCGGGCCTGCTGGCGACTGCGGATGGACATGTTCCGGTCGTTGGCGAAGGTGGACACGTGACGCTGAGTGCGTCGAACGAACGGGAGGACGCGGTCGTGGCGATCCTGCGCCGCAGGTTCGGACACGTTTCTGCCGAGCGCGTGCTTTCCGGTCCGGGCATCGTCAACCTCTACCTCGCGGTCTGCGAGCTCGAGGGTTCTGCGGCCGAGCCGCTCGATGCGTCTCTCGTCACAGATCGTGCGCTCGGCGGCGGCGACTCGCCCTGCAGCCGCGCCGTCGATCTCTTCTTCGCCTTCCTCGGCGGCGTCGGCGGCGATCTGGCGTTGACCCTCGGGGCGCGTGGCGGCGTCTACGTGGCCGGCGGAATCGTCGGACGGCTTGGCGACGCGATCGACCGGTCGAGCTTTCGCGAGCGGTTCGAGGGCAAGGGGCGATTCAGGGCCTACTTGTCGAGCATTCCCACCTCGGTCATCGGCGATTCGCCCGCGCTGGCCCTGCGCGGTGCGAACGCCGCGCTCGACGCGTCGAGCCCGAATTCCGTGCGAGCTCCTTGAGCGCGTCGCTGCCGGTCGCGGCGAGCGTCGCGCGGTTCGCCGTCGTTTCGCTCGTCTACTTCGCGTTCACCGGTCTGATCGTGACCTACGCGCCGCTCTGGTTCAAGAGCCTCGGCTACTCGACCCTGGCGATCGGCGCGCTCACTTCGGTGCAGGCCGCAACGCGCCTCTTCGCACCCTATGCATGGGGCTGGTGGGCCGACCATACCGGCCGACGCGAGGCACTCCTGTGCCTTGCTGTCGCGGGCGCGCTGGCCGCCTCGTTCGGCTTCTTCGTCACCCCGAACATGGCCTGGATCGCCTTCGTCTGCGCCGTGCTCTTCATCTTCACCGCGGGAGTCATTCCGCTCAGCGAGGCGGCGCTCGCGCACCGGATGACGGTCGGCGGGAAGATCGACCTGGGCCGCTACGGTCGGGTCCGGCTGTGGGGATCGCTCGGTTTCATCGGCACCATCACGGCAAGCGGCTTCATCCTGCAGTCGGCGGGGATCGGACGCTTCCCGCTGCTGTGCACCGGCCTGCTCGCATTGCTCCTCGTCGCGGCGGCGCGATTGCCTCGATCGGGCGACGCAGGTCCCGCGGGCGCCGGGGCGCGCGGCGCGCTCGCGGTGCTGCGCGAGCCCGTCGTCGCCTGGTTCTTCGCCGCCACCTTCCTGACCGTGCTGGCGCACACCAGCCTGTACGCGTTCTTCTCGCTCTACCTGGCCGCGCTCGGCTACACGAAGGGCGCGATCGGCCTGTTCTGGGCGGTCGGCGTCGTCGCCGAAGTCGGTTGGTTCCTGTTCCAGGGGCGCTGGCTGCATCGGTTGTCGATGCATGGCTGGCTCGGCATCGCCGCGCTCGTTTCGGCGTTGCGCTTTGCCCTGATCGCGGCGTTCGCCGACGAGGTCGCCGTGCTCGTCGTCGCCCAGGTGCTGCACGCCGTCACCTTCGCGGCCCAGCATTCCGCCTGCATCGCCGTGATCACCCGGCACTTCCCAGGACGTCTGCGCGGGCGCGGCCAGGCGCTCTACACGGTCCTCGGCTATGGTGCCTCGGGCGTCATCGGCGGCGTCGCCGGCGGAGCCCTGAGCCAGAGCTTCGGCTTTGCCGCCGTGTTCTGGGCGGCCAGCGCCGTTTCCGTCGCCGCTGCCTTCAGCTGCCGGCGCGCCCTCGTGCTCGAGCGCCCCGGAGGCTGAGGGCCGTCGTTTCCGAAGCTTCCTTTCATCGCTGCGCGCTGCCGCCGAACCCCACGAATCCGCAGTTGGTCGCACGCAGTGCGCCGCCCGCGGGACGCGCTTCTACACTCGCGGCCATGCAAATTTCGGCGAGGAACAAGAGGCGCGGAATCTGGCTGGGAGGGGCCCTCGGCGGAGTCGTCGTCGTCGCGCTCGGCCTGACGCTGGCGCAACGCGCCGGCGGCAACTCCGCCAGGCCCGGCAGCGACGGCAAAGGCAAGGTCGACGTCACGCTCGAGTTCACTCCGGCCG
>DATMGW010000046.1:0-2219 GCA_035555295.1 Caldimonas sp. | reverse complement strand
CGCCTGGACGACCTGCTGCGCAGCGCGTCAGCCAGCGCCGCGACGCCGCTCCTCGTCGCTCGCGATCAGCGCCTGGTGGAGCTGGCGCTCGACGCCGGCGCGCTCGCCGCCGCCGCCGCGGGTGCGCTGCAGCCGCGGCGCGTGGACAGTGCCAGCGCCGAGGCGCGTGCGCTGTGCGAGGCATGGCTCTCCGGTTGACGACCTCCGGCCGCGCGGCGCGCGTGAGCGGCGGCCGGCGTGCGCTCTTTGCCGCGCTGGTCGCCGTCGTGGCGGCGTTGCACCTGCTGCTGACGAGCCAGATCGCGTCCCGCCTGGCCGCGGACCAGGCCGACGCCGCGAGCGCGATGCCGGCTCGCATCGAGGTCGCCTACGTGCGCACGCTCGAGCCGGAAGCGCCGAAGATCGCCGCTGCCGTCGCGGCGCCGCTGGCGAGTGCGCGACCGAAGCGGGCGGCACGCGCGCCGCGCCGCGCTGCCGCGCCGGCGTCGTCGGCGCGGGCCGAGCCGGCGTCCGACAGCGTCGCCCAGGCCGCCTCGGAGCCGGCGCCGGACAACGTCGCCCGGGGTCCCTTGGAGCCGGGGTCGGCAGATCCCACCGCTGTCGCGGCGAGCGAGCCCGCGACCGCCCTTGCAACGGCCGACCCGCCGGCGCCTGCCGCTTCCGCGGCGGCCAGCGACGCCTTCGTCTGGCCGAGCGCGACGCGAGTCAGCTATATCCTCAACGGCAGCTATCGCGGCCCGGTCGATGGTCGGGCAGAGGTGGAATGGATACGCGTCGGCGAGCGCTACCAGGTCAACGTCTCGCTGTTCGCCGGGCCGGAATACGCGCCGATCTTCTCGCGCCGCATGACGAGCGAAGGCAGCATCGCCGAGGGCGGCCTCGTTCCCGACCGCTACGACGAGGACACGAAGGTCGCGTTTCGCGATCCGCGCCGGGTGACCATCGCCTTCTCGCCCGAATCGGTGTTCCTTTCCAATGGCCAGACGCGAGAGCGCATGGCCGGCGTGCAGGACACGGCGAGCCAGTTCATCCAGTTCACCTGGCTGTTCGGCTCGAAGCCCGAGCTGCTTCGCGTCGGCAACACCTTCGTCTTTCCGCTGGCGCTGCCGCGCAGCCTGAAGAGCTGGACCTACGACGTCTCGAACGAGGACACCCTCTACACGCCGTTCGGAGCGCTGCCGGTGTTCCACCTGAAGCCGCGCATCGCGGTGCGCGCCAGCAACGAGCTGACGGTCGAGATGTGGTTCTCGCCCGAGCTGCGCTACCTGCCGGTGCGGATCCGCATCGAGCAGGATGCGGCGAACTTCATCGATCTGGTGATCGCGAAGAAGCCCGAGATCTCCGCCTCCTGAGGCGGCGTCGCGTCATTCCATCTTTGCCGTGAAGTGAGACATCCATGAACTACGAATGCATCCTGACCGAAACGCGCGGCAGCGGCGAGCGCCGCGTCGGCCTCGTTACCTTGAACCGGCCCAAGCAGCTCAATGCCCTCAACGACACCTTGATGGACGAGCTCGGCGCGGCGCTCAAGGCCTTCGACGCCGACGCGTCGATCGGCTGCATCGTCCTGACCGGAAGCGAGAAGGCCTTCGCCGCCGGCGCCGACGTCGCGACGATGCTGCCCTACGGCTTCGTCGACGCCTACACGCAAGGCCTGATCAGCCGCAACTGGGAGACGATTCGCGAGATCCGCAAGCCCGTGATCGGCGCCGTCGCCGGATTCGCCCTGGGCGGCGGCTGCGAGCTGGCGATGATGTGCGACTTCATCATCGCCGCCGACACCGCGAAGTTCGGCCAGCCCGAGATCAAGCTCGGCATCATTCCCGGCGCCGGCGGCACGCAGCGCCTGCCGCGCGCGATCTCGAAGGCCAAGGCGATGGACCTGGTGCTGACGGCGCGGATGATGGATGCGACCGAGGCCGAGCGCGCCGGGCTCGTCTCGCGCGTCGTTCCGGCGGCCGAACTGATCGACACGGCGATCGCCGCTGCCGAGACGATCTGCTCGTTCAGCGGCCCGAGCGTGATGATGGCCAAGGAGGCGATCAATCGCGCTTTCGAGACGCCGCTGTCGGACGGCGTCGCCTACGAGCGGCGGCTGTTCCATTCGCTCTTCGGCACCGAGGACAAGAACGAAGGCATGGAAGCCTTCCTCGCCAAGCGCAAGCCCGCCTTCAGGAATCGATAGCGCTCAGGTCTCGTTGCGCAGCGACGGAAACAGG
>DATMGW010000045.1:0-11314 GCA_035555295.1 Caldimonas sp. | reverse complement strand
CAGGATCATGAGCGAGCACGCCGGGGCCGCCGCCGCGACGCCGGTCGTGGCCGCGATCAGCCCGGACCAGATGCGCCAGCGCATCAAGCGCAAGAGTCGGCTGAAAGGCCGCCAGGCCGACGAAGCCTCGCTCGCCGAAGTGCGCGAGCTGCTCGGGCGGCGGCCTTCGGACGGCTGGGCGCGCGATCGCCTGATCGAGCACCTTCACCTGTTGAACGATCGGTACCTCGGCTTGCACGAGCGCCACCTGGTCGCCCTGGCATTCGAGACGAGCGTGCCGATGGCCGAGGTCTACGAGGTCGCGAGCTTCTATCACCACTTCGAGATCGTGCGCGACGGCGAATCGTCGCCGGCGCTGACCGTGCGCGTCTGCGACGGCTTGAGCTGCGAGATGGCCGGCGCGCGCGACCTGCTGGAGCGCCTGCCCGCTTTGCTCGGAGCCGCCGTGAAGGTGATCGCCGCGCCTTGCGTCGGCCGTTGCGAGCAGGCTCCGGTGGCTGTCGTCCACCAGTGCCCGCTGCCGCGGGCCGACGTCGCGACCGTGCAGGACGCGGTGCGCAGCGGGCGCACGCATCATCCGCAGGCCCTCGGAGGCGCGCGCTTCGATCCGGTGGCGTTAGCGGGGCGCAGCGTCACGGCGAGCGACGCCGACCTCGCCCCGGCGTTCGTCGACTACGAGAGCTACCGCGCCAGTGGCGGCTACGCGCTCGCGGACGCAGCGGTCCGCGGCGAGCGCAGCGCCGAATCGCTGCTCGAGGCGCTCGAGGCCTCGGGCCTGCGCGGCCTCGGCGGCGCCGGCTTTCCGGCCGGGCGCAAGTGGCGTATCGTTCGCGAGCAGCCGGCGCCGCGCCTGCTGGCCGTCAACATCGACGAGGGCGAGCCCGGCACTTTCAAGGACCGCGCCTATCTCGAGCGCGACCCGCACCGCTTCTTGGAAGGGATGCTCGTGGCCGCCGCGGCGGTCGGCATCGACGCGTGCTACATCTACCTGCGCGACGAGTACCACGGCTGCCGCGAGTTGCTGGCGTCCGAGCTCGCCAAGCTGCAACGCGAAGCGCCGTTCGCGCTGCCGCGCATCGAGCTCAGGCGCGGCGCCGGCGCCTACATCTGCGGCGAAGAATCGGCGATGATCGAAAGCATCGAGGGCAAGCGCGGCGAGCCGCGCCTGCGCCCGCCGTACATCGCCCAGCTTGGCCTGTTCGGCCGGCCGACGCTCGAACACAACTTCGAGACGCTGTACTGGGTCCGCGACATCGTCGAGCGCGGCGCGGCATGGTTCGCGGGCTTCGGACGGCACGGCCGCAGCGGCCTGCGCAGCTTCAGCGTCAGCGGACGCGTCAGGCAGCCGGGCGTCAAGCTCGCTCCGGCCGGAATCACCTTGAACGAGCTGATCGACGAATACTGCGACGGCATGCAGGACGGCCATACGCTGTATGCCTACCTGCCCGGCGGCGCTTCGGGCGGCATCCTGCCTGCCCGCCTCGCCGACCTCCCTCTCGACTTCGATACGCTGCAGCCGCATGGCTGCTTCATCGGCTCGGCGGCGGTGATCGTCCTGAGCGACCATGATCGGGCTCGTGATGCGGCCCTCAACATGATGCGTTTCTTCGCCGCCGAGAGCTGCGGCCAGTGCACGCCGTGCCGCGTCGGCACCGACAAGGCGGCGCGTCTGATGCAGTCGCGCGTCTGGGACCTCGCGACGCTCGACGACCTGAGCGAGGTGATGATCGACGCGTCGATCTGCGGCCTCGGACAGGCGGCGCCGAACCCGATCCGCAGCGTGGCGAAGTATTTCGGCGACGAGATCTCATCCGGCTCATGAACGCCCCGGCGAGCCTCGTCCAGCTGCAGGCGGCGAGCCTCGAGCTCACGCTCGACGGCCGCCGCGTCGCCGCGCGCGAAGGCGAGACGATCCTCGACGTGGCGCGGCGCGAAGGCATCGAGATTCCGCGCCTGTGCTTCAAGGACGGCTATCGCGCCGACGGCAACTGTCGCGCCTGCGTCGTCGAGGTCCAGGGCGAGCGCGTGCTGGCGCCGAGCTGCTGCCGCGTCGTCCAGAAGGACATGGACGTGCAGACCGGCAGCGCGCGGGCGAAGAAGAGCCAGCGGATGGTGCTCGAGATGCTGCTCGCCGACCTGCCCGAGCAAGGCTTCAAGTGGGCCGACGCCGCCGGCGCGTTGCCGCACGGCGAGCTGAGCGAATGGGCGGCGCGCGAGGGCGTGACGGTGCGGCCCGAGCTGCGCGCGCTCTGCCGCGAGCAACCGGCGCCCGACCTATCGCATCCGGCGATGGCGGTAAACCTGGGGAGCTGCATCCAGTGCACGCGCTGCGTGCGCG
This sequence comes from Caldimonas sp., assembly GCA_035555295.1. GTDB lineage: Bacteria > Pseudomonadota > Gammaproteobacteria > Burkholderiales > Burkholderiaceae_C > Schlegelella_A. The sequence goes on along the minus strand of DATMGW010000045.1, from coordinate 8,976 downwards.
CCTGTCGCGAGGAGCAGGTCAACGACGTGATCGGCTACGCGTCGCGCGGCGCCGCGAGCGAAATCGTCTTCGACCTCGGCGACGCGATGGGCGAGAGCAGCTGCGTCGCCTGCGGCGAATGCGTGCAGGCGTGCCCGACCGGCGCGCTGATGCCGAAGACGGCGCTCGGCTCGCAGGTCGTCGACCAGAAGGTCGATTCGGTCTGCCCGTTTTGCGGCGTCGGCTGCCTGCTGACCTACAACGTTCGCGACGGCGCGATCGTCAGCGTCGATGGCCGCGACGGGCCTGCCAATCACGGGCGCCTGTGCGTCAAGGGTCGCTTTGGCTTCGACTACGCGGCGCACCCGCAGCGCCTAACGCGGCCCTTGATCCGCAAGCCCGGCGTCGCCAAGGATCCTGCCGCGGTCCCGGACCCAACCGATTTTTCCACCCAATTTCGCGAAGCGACGTGGCAGGAAGCGCTCGACTTCGCCGGCGGCACGCTGCGCCGACTGCGCGACGAGCACGGCGCCAAGGCACTCGCCGGCTTCGGCTCGGCCAAGGGCAGCAACGAGGAGGCGTACCTGTTCCAGAAGCTCGTGCGCACGGGATTCGGCAGCAACAACGTCGATCACTGCACGCGCCTGTGCCATGCGTCGAGCGTCGCGGCGCTGCTCGAAGGCGTCGGCTCGGGTGCGGTGAGTAATCCGGCGGGCGACGTCGAGCACGCCGAGCTGATCCTGGTCATCGGCGCGAACCCGGCGCAGAACCATCCGGTCGCCGCGACCTGGATGAAGAACGCGGCGCAGCGCGGCACGAAGATCGTCCTCGCCGATCCGCGCCGCACCGACCTCGCGCGACACGCCTGGCGCACCCTGCAGTTCAACGCCGACACCGACGTGGCGATGCTCAACGCCCTGATCCACACCGTGATCGAGGAGGGCCTCACCGACGTTGACTTCGTTCGCGAGCGCGTCGCCAATTTCGAGGCCCTGCGCGACAACGTCCGCGCCTACAGCCCGGAAGCGATGGCGCCGATCTGCGGCATCGCGGCCGAGACGCTGCGCGAAGTGGCGCGTGCCTTCGCGACGGCGAAGAGCGCGATGATCCTCTGGGGAATGGGAATCAGCCAGCACGTGCACGGCACCGACAACGCGCGCTGCCTGATCGCGCTCGTCTCCGTGACCGGGCAGATCGGCAAGCCCGGCTCGGGGCTGCACCCGCTGCGCGGCCAGAACAACGTGCAGGGCGCCAGCGACGCGGGCCTGATCCCGATGATGTTCCCGAACTACCAGCGCGTCGACGACGCCGGCGCGCACGCCTGGTTCGAGGACTTCTGGCACTGCGAGCTCGACGCAAAGCCGGGCTACACGGTGGTCGAGATCATGCACAAGGCGCTCGCCCCCGACAGCGACCCGCACAAGGTCCGCGGCATGTACGTCATGGGCGAGAACCCGGCGATGAGCGACCCCGATCTGAACCATGCCCGGCACGCGCTCGCCTCGCTCGAGCACCTGGTCGTGCAGGACATCTTCATGACCGAGACGGCATGGCTCGCCGACGTCGTGCTGCCGGCGAGCGCCTGGCCGGAAAAGACCGGCACCGTCAGCAACACCGACCGCATGGTGCAGCTCGGCCGGCGCGCCCTCGACATGCCCGGCGACGCGCGCCAGGACCTGTGGATCATCCAGCAGCTGGCGCAGCGCCTCGGTCTCGACTGGCGCTACGAGGGCGAGGAGTCGGCAGTCGCGGCGGTCTACGAGGAAATGCGCCAGGCGATGCACGGCGCGATCGCCGGCATCACCTGGGAGCGACTGCAGCGGGAAGGGAGCGTGACCTATCCGTGCATGAGTGCCGACGATCCGGGCCGGCCGATCGTCTTCGACGACACCTTCCCGACCGCCGACGGCCGCGTCCGCCTGGTGCCGGCCGACATCATCCCGGCGAACGAGCGGCCCGACGCCGCCTATCCGTTCGTCCTCATCACCGGCCGCCAGCTCGAGCACTGGCACACCGGCAGCATGACGCGGCGCAGCGAAGTGCTCGATGCGCTCGAGCCGATGGCGACGGCGTCGATGCACGGCCTCGACCTTACCGGTCTCGGTCTCGTCCCGGGCGACGTCGTCACGCTGCGCTCGCGCCGTGGCGAAGTCGCGCTGCACGCGCGCCGCGACGACGGCACGCCGCGCGGCGCCGTGTTCGTTCCCTTCGTGTACTACGAGGCCGCGGCGAACCTGATGACGAACGCCGCGCTCGACCCGGTCGGCAAGATCCCCGAGTTCAAGTACTGCGCGGTGCAGGTGGTCGCCGGCGGCACACTGCGCGCTCCGGCCGGCTACGGCAGCGGCAGGGCGTAGTCGCGCCTCCCGCTCGGCGGCGCGGTGGGGCGATCGCCCCAGGGCTAGACTGCAACGTATGCAAGCCCTTGCGCGCACGCCCACGTCGACCCGGCCTTCGCTGCGCGTCGCCGTCGTCATGGAGCGCGAGGCCGAGCCGAATCGATTCGAGGCCTGGCGCTTCAGGCCGGTCGAGGTGGTCGTGCATCAGGAAGCGTTCGGCGAAGCGCCGCGCATCCTGCGCGACGACGGCAAGCTGCAGCGCATGCTGTTCCCGAACTTCACGCTCGAGTTGCACGCCGACCAGGCCGACGGCTACTACCTGAACCTCAGCTCCGGAGCGCCCGTATGGTTCGTCGTCTGGCGCATCGACGACGCCGATCCGTCGCGCGCCTGGCCCGAGACCGTCAGCGTCTCCTACACCGAAGCCGGCCGCTGGCTCGACGCCCAGGAGCGCGTCGACAACGTGCCGCTTCCCGCCGAACTGGTGGCCTGGCTGCAGGTCTACACCGACGAGAACTATCGCCCCGAGCCGAAGCAACGGCGCCGGCCGCAGTCCTTCGTTGCTCCCGGCGAGCGGAAGTGATGGCAGAGGACGCAGGCAGCTTCCTGTCGCGCTGGGCCCGGCGCAAGGCGGCGACGCGCGGCGGCGCGGTCGCTCCGGCCGCGTCGGTCGCACCAGTCGTTCCCGCCGAACCGGGGGCGAACATTGCTCCGGCGCCAGCTGTCGAGCCGGGTCGTGTCGTGCCGGCGAAGGTCGAGGAAGCTGCGCCGGCCGCGCCGCCGCCGACGCTGGCCGACGTCGCCCTGCTGACCCGCGAGTCGGACTACTCGCGCTTCGTCGGCGCCGGCGTCGGCGAAGACGTCAAGCGCGCGGCGCTGAAGAAGCTCTTCACCGATCCGCGCTTCAACGTCATGGACGGGCTCGATACCTACATCGACGACTACGGCAAGCCCGACCCGATCCCGATGTCGATGCTGCGCCAGATGAACCAGTCGAAGGTGCTGCGCCTGTTCGACGACGACGAAGACGAGGAAGAAGAAGGCACCACGAAGCAGGCGAGCGCCCCTGCCGAAACGAGTCCCACCGAAGCGAAGCAACCCTCCGATGACCAGCCTGATCTGCGACTGCAACAAGACGATGTCGCTGGACGGTCCGGGCCTGATCCAGGCGCTGGGACCTGACGCCGGGGCCGGCCTCGAGACCGTGCACAGCACGCTGTGCCGTCGCGAGGCCGCTGCATTCCAGCGCGCCGCGAAGAGCCCGGGCGAGCTGCTCGTCGCGTGCACGCAGGAAAGCCGCCTGTTCCTCGAGCTGGCCGAGCAGACCGAAGGCGCACCCGGTCTCGCCGAACGGCCGATCCGCTTCGTCAACATCCGCGAGTCGGGCGGCTGGTCGAAGGACGCGAAGGCGGCGCTGCCGAAGATCGCCGCCCTGCTCGCGGTGGCGCAGCTGCCGGGGCCCGAGCCGGTCCCGGTCGTCGGCTACCGCTCGGCCGGGCGCGTGCTCGTGATCGGCACGGCCGAGCGCGGCGCGCGTGCGGCGGGCCTGCTCGACGGCAAGCTCGACGTGAGCCTCCTGCTGGAGCGGCCGGGCGGCCGCTTGGCGCAGGAGCGGACGATCGCCGTCCATGCCGGAAGGTTGACGCGTCTGTCGGGCTGGCTCGGAGCGTTCGAGGCGAGCTGGACGAGCTCGAACCCGATCGACATGGATCTGTGCACGCGCTGCAACGCCTGCATCGAGGTCTGTCCCGAGCAGGCGATCGACTTCAGCTACCAGATCGACCTCGGCAGGTGCAAGAGCCATCGCGACTGCGTGCGCGCCTGCGAGGCGGCCGGGGCGATCGACTTCGAGCGCAAGGCGGAGCCGACGACCGAGACCTTCGACCTCGTCCTCGACCTCGGCGAGGCGCCGGCCTTCACGATGCACCAGCCGCCGCAGGGGTACTTCCGTGCCACCGACGATGCGGCGCTCGTCGTCGCCGTGCTCGAGTTGCGCGAAAGCGTCGGCGAGTTCGAGAAGCCGAGGTTCTTCGACTACCGGCAAAGCATCTGCGCGCACAGCAGAAACGAGCGGATCGGCTGCAGCGCCTGCATCGACGTCTGTTCGGCCGAGGCGATCCGCACCGATGCGTCGCACAAGGGCCGCACGACCGGCGGCGGCATCATCGTCGAGCCGCACCTGTGCGTCGGCTGCGGCGCCTGCACGACGGTCTGCCCCAGCGGCGCGATCAGCTACGCGACGCCGCGGCCGAACGAGATGGGGACGCGGATCAAGACGCTGCTCGCCACCTACGCGCGTGCCGGCGGGTCGGCCCTCGCAGGCCCGCCGGCCCTGCTCGTGCACAGCGCGGGAGCGGGCGCGAAGGTCATCGGCGAGCTCGGCCGCGCCGCCCGCGTCGATCCGGCGATGCAGGGTATTCCGGCGCGCGTCCTGCCGCTCGAGGTCTGGCACACGGCGTCGGTCGGTATCGACCTGTGGCTGGCGGCGATCGCCTTCGGCGCGTCGCAGGTCTGGGTGATGATGACCGACGAGGAGGCGCCCGAGTACCGCGACGCGATCACGGCGCAGATGCAGGTCGCCGAGGCGATCCTGGCCGGCCTCAGCCTGGCCGGCGAGCACTTCCGGATCACCGGCGCCGGCGAGGTGGCACGGGCGATCGGCCCGGCACCGTCGGGGCCGGCTGACCCGAGCCCGGCGCCGAACGGCCGGTCGACCCATCCGTCGCTGCTGCGCCTCGACCAGGCTCTGCAGCGCCCCGCGGCCGCCGCCGTGCAGCGCGCCGCGACCTTCGCGGTGCAGGCGAACAAGCGGGCGACGCTCGACCTCGCCATCGACCACCTGATGCGCGAGTCATCGCGCGTTTCCGACGCCGTCGCCCTGCCGAAGTCGAGCCCCTTCGGCAACGTCGTCGTCGACGCAGCGACCTGCACCTTGTGCATGGCCTGCGTCGGCGCCTGTCCCGAAGCAGCGCTCGCGGACAGCGCCGATCGACCGCAACTGCGCTTCATCGAGACCAACTGCGTCCAGTGCGGCCTGTGCGAAACGACCTGTCCCGAGAAGGCGATCACGCTCGAGCCGCGCCTGCTCCTGGCCGACGGCGGCAAGGCACGCAAGGCGGCGCGCGTTCTCCACGAGGTCGAGCCGTTCTGCTGCGTCCGCTGCGGCAAGCCCTTCACCACGGCGAAGGCGATCGAGGTCATCCTCGGCAAGCTCGCCGGCCACGCCATGTTCCAGGGGGCCGCGGCGAGGCGCTTGCAGATGTGCAGCGATTGCCGAGTGATCGACATGCACAGCGATTCCGCAGGCGAAGTCAGGATCACCGACCTGTGAGCACGACGCCCGCGCCTCTGCACTTCACGACGCCGGACGACGGCGACGAGCTGGCCCGGGCCGAGATCTACGGCCTGCTCGCGAGCCTCCTGTACGCACCGCTGCCCGACGAGTTGTATGCGCAGTTCCAGGTCGCGGTGACCGAGGCGCCGGTGCGCGGCGCTTTTCTCGAGCGCAGCTGGGGCGAGCTCGTCGCGGCGGCGCGGCGGATCGCCCTGCCGGCTACGCGCGCCGAATACGCGGTGCTCTTTCAGGGTGTCGGCAAGCCCGAAATCTTCCTCTACTCCTCCTTCCATCTTGCCGGCAGCCTCAACGAAAAGCCTCTCGTCGAACTGCGCCGCACCCTCGGCACCCTCGGCCTGGAGCGGGCCGAGACGGTGATCGAGACCGAAGACCACATCGCCAGCTTGTGCGAGGTGATGCGCTACCTGATCGCCGGCGACGACCCGGCACTCGGCAGCCTGGCGGCACAGCGGCGCTTCTTCGATGCGCACCTGCGCCCCTGGGTCGATCCCTTGTGCGACGCGATCGTCGGCCACCCGCAAGCAGACTTCTATCGCGCCGCGGCGGCGTTCGCGAAGGACTTCTTCGCCGTCGAGGCGCAGGCCTTCGATCTGCTCGACGCCTAGCTTAGGCGCTAGGCCTGTCGATGCCACGGGAGGACTCGTGCCGGGGCAGCGTCGGCGCGCGGCCGCGTCATGCCGCAGTGCCGCAATGACAGGCGGCCGCCCCGGTGTCAGCCCCGATTGACCGCCTGGCGGGGGCTGGTATTCAATGGCCGAACCGGATGACTTGCGGCGCTGAAGGAGACGGAAGATGAAAGTCGATCCTGCCACGCATTCCGCCGGCGAGCTGAATCCTTCGCCCGCGAAAATCGACCGCCGCCGTGTCGTAGCCGGCGCGTCGGTCGCCGGGGCGGCTGTGGTCGCGGCCGGGCTTCTGCATCGCGGCGCGGTCGCGCCGGCCGTCGCCGACGCGTCCAGGCCGATGCCGGAGCAAGGCGACGGCTACCGGCTCACGCCGCACGTACTTCGCTACTACGAAACGACCCGGAGCTAGGTCATGTTGCTCACGCGCAAGTCTGCCGAGGCCGGCTCTCCGTCGTCCTCGTCTTTGGTCTCGAGCCTGGCGCGCGGCGTGCGCCGCGCCATCCCGACGATGGACCGGCGCGCCTTCCTGCGTCGCTCGGGCCTCGGCGTCGGCGTCGGCCTCGCCACCTCGCAGCTGACGCTCTTGAAGAAGGCCGATGCCGCCGACGCACCGGCCGCGGCGCAAGGCAAGCCGGTCGTGCGGCGCACCGTGTGCAGCCACTGCTCGGTCGGCTGCGCCGTCGACGCCGTCGTCGAGAACGGCGTCTGGGTTCGCCAGGAGCCGGTCTTCGACTCGCCGCTCAACCTCGGCGCGCATTGCGCCAAGGGTGCGGCGCTGCGCGAGCACGGCCGCGGCGACTATCGCCTGAAGACGCCGATGAAGCTGGTCGGCGGCAAGTACGAGAAGATCACGTGGGACCAGGCGCTGCAGGAGATCAGCGCCAAGATGCTCGATCTGAGGAAGCAGAGCGGCCCCGATTCGATCTTCATCGTCGGCTCGTCGAAGCACAACAACGAGCAGTCGTACCTGTTGCGCAAGTGGGTGAGCCTGTGGGGCAGCAACAACTGCGACCACCAGGCGCGCATCTGCCACTCCACCACGGTCGCGGGCGTCGCGAACACGTGGGGCTACGGTGCGATGACGAACTCGTACAACGACATGCGCAACTCGAAGTGCGCGCTGTACATCGGCTCGAATGCCGCCGAAGCGCACCCGGTCTCGATGCTGCACATGCTGCACGCCAAGGAGACCGGAACGAAGATGATCGTCGTCGACCCGCGCTTCACGCGCACGGCGGCGAAGGCCGACGAGTACGTCCGCATCCGCTCCGGCTCCGACATCGCCTTCATGTTCGGGCTGCTGTACCACATCTTCAAGAACGGCTGGGAAGACAAGGCTTACATCCACGACCGCGTCTACGGCATGGACAAGGCCAGGGACGAAGCGCTCAACAAGTGGACGCCCGACAAGGTCCAGGAGCTCACCGGCGTCGACGAGGCGACCTGCCTGAAGGTCGCCAGGATGATGGCCGAGAACCGGCCGAGCACGATCGTCTGGTGCATGGGCCAAACGCAGCACACGACGGGCAACGCGATCGTTCGCGCCACGTGCATCGTGCAGCTCGCGCTCGGCAACATCGGAGTGAGCGGCGGCGGCGCCAATATCTTTCGCGGCCACGACAACGTGCAGGGCGCGACCGACATCGGCCCGAACCCGGATTCGCTGCCCGGCTACTACGGCCTGGCCGAGGGCTCGTGGAAGCACTTCGCGAAGGTCTGGGGCGTCGACTTCGATTGGATCAAGAAGCAGTACGCGCCGGGCATGATGGGCAAGCCCGGCATGACGGTGTCGCGCTGGATCGACGGCGTCCTCGAGAAGAACGAGCTGATCGACCAGGACTCGAACCTGCGCGGCCTGTTCTTCTGGGGTCACGCGCCGAACTCGCAGACGCGCGGCGCCGAGATGAAGAAGGCGATGGACAAGCTCGATCTGCTTGTCGTCGTCGACCCGTACCCCTCGGCGACCGCGGCGATGGCGGCGATGCCCGGCAAGCCCGAAGACCTCAACGCCAACCGCGCCGTCTATCTGTTGCCGGCTTCGACGCAGTTCGAGACTTCGGGCTCGGTCACCGCGTCGAACCGGTCGCTGCAATGGCGCGAGAAAGTCATCGAGCCGCTGTTCGATTCGCGCACCGACCAGATGATCATGCACCAGCTCGCCGACAAGCTCGGCTTCGCCAAGGAGCTGGTGGCGAAGCTACGCATGGTCGCCGGCAAGGGCGGGATGATGGAGCCCGAGATCGAGTCGATCCTCGAGGAGGTCAATCGTGCCACCTGGTCGATCGGCTACACCGGCCAGACGCCGCAGCGGCTGAAGGCGCACATGCGCAACATGAACGTCTTCGACGTGAGGACGCTGCGCGCCAAGGGCGGCATCGACAAGGAGACCGGCTACTCGCTCGACGGCGACTACTTCGGGCTGCCGTGGCCGTGCTGGGGCGCCGCCGAGCTCAAGCACCCGGGGACGCCCAACCTCTACAACACGTCGCTGCACGTCATGGACGGCGGCGGCAACTTCCGCGCCAATTTCGGCGTCGAGAAGGATGGCGTGAACCTCCTCGCCGAAGATGGTTCGCACTCGAAAGGCGCTGACCTTACGACGGGCTATCCGGAATTCGACCATGTGTTGTTGAAAAAACTCGGCTGGTGGGATGAGCTTACCGACGACGAGAAGAAA
>DATMGW010000044.1:0-8245 GCA_035555295.1 Caldimonas sp. | reverse complement strand
GATGCAAGCCGGCCGGAGCAACGCGTGCGTGGCGCCGGCCCTGCCCGATGGGCCCGCCGAGGCGAGCTTCGACGTCGCGCGCTGGCCGGATCGCGACTACGACCTTTTGCTGCCCGCGCGGCACCGCTGCGCCGATCCGATCGGGCTCGTCGTCATCCTGCACGGCGGCGGCGGCAACAAGACGAACATGCGCAAGCTCACCTGCCCCGAAGGCGACGTGGCCAGCCCCGGTTGCCTGTTTCGCCGCGCCCTGGCTGCCGGCTTCGCGGTCGCGCTGCCGAACGGCACGGCGGCGGCGATCGGCGCGTTGCGCGGCGGCCTTCGCACCTGGAACGCCGGCGGCGGACACGACGGCGCGATCTGCGTCAGCGGCCTCGCCTGCCGCAAGGGCGTCGACGACGTCGCCTACTTCCGGGCCCTGCTCGCCGACATCGAATCGCGCATCGCTCTCGATCCGCGCCGTGTCTTCGTGACCGGTTTTTCGAACGGCGCGGCGATGGCGCAGCGCCTCGGCTGCGAAGCGGCCGACCGGGTCACGGCGATTGCCCCGGTCTCCGGTGAAAACCAGTTCGCCCTCGCCGGCTGCACGCCGGCGGCGCCCGTCTCCGTGCTCGACATCCACGGCACACTCGATGCGTGCTGGCCCTATGCGGGCGGCCCGGGCGGCTGCATCGAGTCCGGGCGCTACGTCTCGGTCGCGGCCACGCTCGCCGGCTGGGCCGCGCGCAACGGCTGCGCCGCGGTTCCACTGCGCACGCCGCTGCCTGCCGCGCCGGTGCCGGACGGCACGTCGCTGACGCGGCACAGCTATGCGGGATGCACCGCTGGCGGCGATCTCGTCCACATCGAGATCGTCGGGCACGGCCACTTCTGGCCCGACGGCTGGCCGTACGCATCGAGGCGTCTGCTCGGCGGCACGATGAGCCGCCACTTCGACGCCAACGAGGCGATCGTCGCCTTCTTCGCCAACCACGCGCGACCCTGAAGAGACAGTGCGCCAGCGCACGCGGCGCGACGCGGCCCGTGACCTTTTGCGCGCTCGTGCCGGTCTTGCCGCCGCTGCGAACCCACGCGGGGCGATCGAAGGCGCCGAAAATCGGGGGGCATGCCGACCTCTGACGAAGATCCCTTCGAGAAGACCTTTCGCCTCGTCTGTCGCCTCGATGACGCCGAGATCGACTACGTGCGCGACACGGCGGAATGGATCGCGCGCTGCGTACAACGCGTGCGCGAGCTCGACCCCTCGGCCGGCGTCGACGAGGTCACGGCCATGGTCCTCGACATGAGCACGCGTGGCCGCTGGCGGCTGATGAAGCCCGAGACCGTCGGCAATCAGCTCGCTCTGCCGATCGCGCCACCGGGGCAATGACCGTGCACCCTGCGCTGGCGTTCCTCCGGCCGGCGCTGCTCGTCGCCGCGCTGGCGGCGGCAAGCGTTCCCGCGCCGGCGGCAACGCAGCTGTTCAAGTGCACCATCGACAAGCGCACCGTCTATCAGCAGCAGGCGTGTCCCGCCAACGCCGATCCGGCCACCGATGCGGCGAGCGGCCCGGCCCCTCCGGCGGCCGGCACCAGGCCGGCCAGCGCCGCTGCTTCGGCGCCGGCGCGCGGCGGTGTCAAGCCGGCTTCGCGCCCTGCTTCGTCCGCGCCCGCCACACCCCGATGAGGACCATGCCGCCGGGAATGAAGATGGCGGCCCAGATGATCTTCTCGAGGTTGTCCTTCACCCACGGGATGTTGCCGAACAGATAGCCTGCGAGCGTGACGCTGCCGACCCACAGCGCGCCGCCAACGACGTCGTAGACCGAGAACTTGCGCCGCGTCATCCGGGCGACGCCGGCGACAAAGGGCGCGAAGGTACGCAGGAAGGGCATGAAGCGCGCGGCGACGATCGTGATGCCGCCGTAGCGCTCGTAGAAGGCGTGCGCATGGTCGAAAGCCTTCCGGTTGAACCAGCGCGACTGCTCCCACTGGAAGACACGCGGACCGAAGTGCCTGCCGATCGTGTAGTTGCTCTGGTTGCCGAGCACCGCGGCGAGCCAGAGCAGGAGCAGGACCACGGGCAGGCTCATGGCGCCGGTCGCGCACATCGTGCCGGCGACGAAGAGCAGCGAGTCGCCGGGCAGGAACGGCATGACGACGAGGCCCGTCTCGACGAAGATGATCGCGAAGAGCAAGGCGTACACCCAGGTGCCGTAGTGCGCGACGAACTGCGCCAGGTAGACGTCGACGTGGAGGACGAAATCGACGACCAGGCCGAGCATTCCCATGGCGCCGATTATCGCGACCGCCGCGGCGGCGGCCGCGCTCACGCGGCGCCGGGCGTCTCGTCGAGCGCTTCGACGCTCTTCAGCCAGGCGGCGAGCGCTGCCGGGTGCTCGAGCGCAGGCTCGGTCGCGCGCCAGCGGCGCTTGAGCTGGTTGGCGGCGGCGTGCAGTTGCCAGAGCAGCTCTTCGGCGAGAGCCCACAGCTCGATGCGAACGGCGCTGTCGTCGTCGAGGCCTTCGCCGAGCGCGCCGAGTTGCTCGCGCGTGATTCCAGCCTCGTAGAGCATGCGTTGCAGGGTCGCGTTCTGCTCGCTCACCGAGCGCAGCAGCGCGACGTGCGCGCCGTCGAGCTCGCTCTCGAGCTGCTCGCTCGTCTCGCGCCAGCTTTCGAGCTGGTCGGCCAGGCGGAGCAGGCGCTCGATCGACTGCTGCGCCGGCCCGCCCGCACCGGCCTCCGGCGCGGTCGCGTCGCGAAGCAGGCGGTGGATCGACGGGACCAGGGCCGCGTCGTAGCGCTGCGGATTGATGCGCAGGAGCAGCGAGACGCGCTGCTCGGGGTGCTCTCGCTCGCCGTCGAACATCGCCGTGACGACTTCGGCGAGCGAGAGGACGCGGCCGAGCGGGCTGACCGCCGCACCCTGGAGGCCGCGCGGGTAGCCCGATCCGTCGAGCTTCTCGTGGTGCTCGACGACGGCGCGGACGATCTCCCTGGGGTACTCGGCGAAGCGCCCGATCAGCATCGACGCCGTGATCGGATGGGCGTAGACGGGCCGCAGGCGATCGCCGCTCAGCCGTTCGTCGGCGTCGAGCAGGCCGGGGTCGATGTGCAGCATTCCCATGTCGTGCAGGAGGCCGGCGGCCGCGGCCGTTGAAATCTCGCGCAGCGAGGCGCCGCCTTCGCGCGCCAGATGCGCGCACAGCAGCGCCGCCAGGATGCTGTGCTCGAACAATGCCGGTCGCGTATCGCGAGCCAGCATCAGGTGCAGCCCGACCGGCTTGGGCAGCGGCACGGCGGCGATCGCCTCGAGAACGATCTCGCGCGTGCGTCCGGCCGGCGCCGTGCGCGCGAAGAACGGCCAGCGCTCGAAGGCGGCGCTCGCCGCTTCGCGCAGGACCTTCGCGTCGACGCTCGGCTCGGCGTCGACGCACTCGTCGAGCGGGCGCGCCAGGCGATGCGAGACGAGGCGCTCGTACAGACCCTGGTCGACGCGCGCGCCGCCTTCGAGCAACTTGATTCCCTGCGCGTTGTAGATGGCCTCGGAGGTCGTCACCTGGCGCGTCCGGCCGAGATCGGCGACGGCCTGCAGGAAGGCGGGCGACTCTCCGGTCTCGGGCGCGGCGGCAGCGACGGCGGCGGTCATCCGTGAAAGCTAACACGGCGAGCGGGCGATGCATCGATCGAGAAGCACCGGGTTGCCAACTCTCTGTCAGGAAAGGCGAGTGTGCTGTCGTCTTTTCCCCTCTGGAGCGCACCGCGTCCCGCTTCCTACAATGGATCGATGCATGCCCTCCTCGAGCCCCGCACGCGCCGGCCGATCCGCGAGCTGCCCGGCGAGCTGATCAGCCAGATCGCCGCCGGGGAGGTCGTCGAGCGCCCCGCTTCGGTGGTTCGCGAACTGCTCGACAACGCCATCGATGCCGGCGCGACCAGCATCGTCGTTCGCCTCGTCGGCGGCGGCGTCCGCGGGGTCGCCGTCGAGGACGACGGGCACGGCATCGCCGCCGCGGAATTGCCGCTCGCGCTGCGCCGCCACGCGACGAGCAAGATCGCGACGCTGGCCGAGCTCGAAAGCATCGCGACGCTCGGTTTTCGCGGCGAGGCGCTGGCGGCGATCGCATCGGTCGCCGAGGTGTCGATCGCCAGCCGCACGAGCGAAGCGACGCACGCGACGCGCCTCGACGCGCGCAGTGGCGAGCTGCTCCCCGCGGCACGCGCCGTCGGCACGAGCGTCGAGGTGCGCGAGCTGTTCTTCAACACGCCGGCGCGGCGCAAGTTCCTGAAGACCGAGGCGACCGAGCTCGCGCACGCGCTCGAGGCAGTCCGCCGCCAGGCGATCGTCCGGCCCGAGATCGCGTTCGCCGTCTGGCACGACGGCAAGGCCGTCGCCCACTGGGCCCCGGCGACGCCGGCCGTGCGGACCAGCGACATCCTCGGCGCCGCGTTCATCACGCAAAGCCGTGCCGTCGCCGTCGACCTCGGCGGCCTGCGCCTGTCCGGCCGCGCCGGCTCGCCCGAGTCGGCACGCGGCCGCGCCGACCTGCAATACGTCTTCGTCAACGGCCGTCCGGTGCGCGACAAGCTGATCGCGCACGCGGTCCGCGCCGCCTATGACGACGTTCTGCACGGCGGCCGGCACCCGGCGTATCTGCTCTTCCTCGAGGTCACGCCCGAACGCGTCGACGTCAACGTCCATCCGACCAAGATCGAAGTGCGCTTTCGCGATTCGCGCGAAGTGCACGAGGTCGTTCGCAAAGCCGTCCAGGCGGCGCTCGGCGCGCCGGTGCCGGGCGCGCCGAGGAGCCAGACGTCGGGCGACGCCGCGACGCCGGCAAGCGGCACCGCGGCGTATGCCGTCGCCCTGCCGCCGGCCCTGCAGCGCGCGCTGAGCTGGGCGCCGGGCGCCGGCCCGCACGCCGCCGAACCGACGCCGCCGTACTGGAACCGCACGGCCCAGCTCGCCGAAGCAGGTTCGGCGCGTGCCGCGAGCGCCGCGGCGGAGACGAATGACTGGCCGCTCGGCCGCGCCCTGGCACAAGTCGCGGGCACCTTCATCCTCGCCGAGAACGCCGCCGGTCTGGTCATCGTCGACATGCACGCCGCGCACGAGCGCGTCGTCTACGAGCGGCTCAAGGCCGATCTCGACGCAGCGGCGCCGGCGATCCAGCCGCTGCTGATCCCGGCCACCTTCGCGGCGGGCGCGGCCGAGATCGCCACGACCGAAGCGCATGCCGATTCGTTGCGCAGCCTCGGCCTCGATCTCGCGCCGCTCGGCGCGGGTAGCCTGGCGCTGCGCTCGGTGCCGGCGGCGCTCGCCGGCGGCGACGTCGTCGAGCTGGCGCGCAGCGTCCTCGCCGACCTGGCCGATCTCGGCGCGACGACGGCGATCACGCGCGCCCGCGACCGCCTGCTCTCGACGATGGCGTGCCACGGCGCCGTGCGCGCGAACCGGCAGCTGACGATCGACGAGATGAACGCCCTGCTCCGCGACATGGAACGGACCGAGCGCGCCGACCAGTGCAACCACGGACGGCCGACGTGGCGCCAGGTCAGCCTGCGCGAGCTCGACCAGATGTTCTGGCGCGGCCGATGAAGCCTGCTGACGATCCTGCGGCAGCGCCACCCGTCGACGCGCCGCGCCACGATTCCGCGCCGGCGCACGCCGACGGGAGCCTGCGCCTGTCGAAGCGGATGAGCGAGCTGGGCCTCGCCTCGCGCCGCGAAGCCGACGAATGGATCGCGCGCGGCTGGGTTCGCGTCGATGGCCGCGTCGAGAGCGAGCTCGGCTCGCGCGTCCTGCCGACCCAGCGCATCACGATCGACCCGCGGGCGCGACGGGCCCAGGCCGAGTGGGTGACCGTGCTCCTCAACAAGCCGGTCGGCTACGTCAGCGGCCAGGCCGAAGACGGGCATCGCCCGGCGCGCGTGCTCGTCACCGCCGAGCGGCGCTGGCGCGAGGATGCCGCGCCGATCCGCTTCACGTCGCAGCACCTGAAGAGCCTCGTCCCGGCCGGCCGGCTCGACATCGATTCGGTCGGCCTGCTCGTGCTGACGCAGGACGGGCGCATTGCCAGGCAGCTCGTCGGCGAAGACGCCGGGATCGACAAGGAGTACCTCGTTCGCGTCGAATCGGCGAAGGCACTGACGCCCGAGGGTCTCGCCCTGCTTCGCCACGGGCTCTCGCTCGACGGCGCGGCGCTGCGCCCAGCCGAGGTCGAACCGCTCAACGCCGACCAGCTGCGCTTCGTCCTGCGCGAGGGCAAGAAGCGGCAGATCCGCCGCATGTGCGAGGCGGTCGGCCTGCGCGTGACCGGGCTGAAGCGAGTCCGCATCGGCCGGGTCATGCTCGGCGCGCTGCCGCCCGGGCAGTGGCGCTACCTGGGAGCGGACGAGCGCTTCTAGTGGAGGTGGAAGTTGCCGCCGAAGAGCCCGAGCAGGCCGATGACGATCAGGTAGATCGCAACGATGAAGTTGAGCATGCGCGGCACGACCAGGATCAGGATGCCGGCGAGCAACGCGACGAGCGGGCCGATGCTGAGTGAAAGGTTCATGTCAGGCTTTCGTTACTGGATTCGGCGAACCGAGGAGACCTGCCGCGTCAGACCGCCCATCTGCGGATAGTCGCCCGGCCGATAGACGGCGCAGCTGCCGCCGAAGTGAGCGTCGGTGCAAAGCTCCCACCAGCCGGCATGGACGATGACGGATGCGGCGCGATCGTTGAAGTTCGAGGCATCGAGATCGCGGCCACCGTTCTCGATGCCTATCCGCTCGCCGCCGAATCCCGGCTCGGAGAAGAGCTCGATTCCGACATTGGTCGACGGCGCCCTGGCCGCAGACTGCGGGCCTTCGCCGCTCGGCCGGATCGACGAGATGGCGCGGTCGAAGCCGATCGCACTGAGGTCGTCGTAGCGGCCCGGCCCGAAGATGCGGCAATCGCCGCGGAAGTAGCTGTCGCGGCAGGCCAGCCAGCTTCCGGAGACGACATAGATCGAAGCCGTCGCGTCGTTGAAGCTCGACCGGTCGAGGTCGGCCAAGGGGCCGGAGACGTCGAGGCTCGCGCCGCGCAAGCCACGCTCGTTGTAGAGCACGACACGTCCCGCCGCGTCCGGCGGCGGCGCGGCGTAGCCGGAAGAGATGACGACCGGCGCCTCGTTCGCCGGACGCAGAAGCCGCGCCGACGACACCTGCCCCGACATGCCGTAGCCGAGGTCGGAATAGCGGCCGGGCGCGTAGGTGCGGCACGCGCCGGTGAAGCCGGCGTCGGCGCAGAGCTCCCACGTGCCCTGGGTGACGATCACGCTGGCGGCACGATCGTTGAAGCCGTTCTGGCGCAGCGTCGGAGCGTCGCCGGCGAGCTGGACTGAAGTGCCGGCGAAGCCGCGCTCGGCGAAGAGCTGAATGGCGCCGTGGCCGTAGTCGGAGTAGCTGCCGCGGCGCTCGCCGTAGCTGCCGACCTCGCGTGCCGAGCTGATGCGATCGTTGAGACGGCCGTCGATCACCGGATAGTCGCCCTGCACGAAGGTCGCGCAGTAGCCCTTGAAGGCGGCATCCGTGCACACCTCCCATCGCCCCGACGTGACGACGACGCTCGACGCACGATCGTTGAATCCGGTTTGCGCGATGTCGGGCGTCCAGCCGCGCAGCGTCAGCTGGCGACCGGCGAAATTGGCGTCCTGGTAAAGCGTGATCTCGGCGGCACTGGCGGCGCCGCACAGCGCGAAGAAGGCGGCGCCGGCGAGAACGTGCCGACCGCGAATCATCGTTGTCTTCGTCATGGAAGTCTCCGGGAGGTGCACCGCCGAGTCTCGGCCGATCTCGGGCAAGCGCCATCGGATGCGCGGGGCCGGGCGCGTCGGCAGCGAAGCCACGTCGCTGTCGGCCCGCTCCTACCGCTGCGCCTGCTACGCTCGCCGCATGCCTCGTCCCGACGCATCGCCGCGGCCCGCGATGACGACCGCCGTCGTCGTCGCGCTGCTGACCCTGCTGCTCGGCATCCAGCCGATCAGCACCGACGCCTACCTGCCTGCATTGCCGACCTTGCGTCACGACCTCGGCGCCGGCATCGCCGCGGCGCAGCTGACGCTGTCCGCGCTGATCATCTGCTTCGGCGTGGCCCAGCTCGTCTGCGGCCCGCTCGCCGATCGCTTCGGCCGCCGCCCCGTGCTCCTCGCCGGTCTGGGCCTGTACACGCTGGCCAGCTTCGGCGCGGCGGCGGCACCGGAAATCGTCGCGCTCGTCGCCTGGCGGGCCCTGCAAGGCGC
>DATMGW010000043.1:0-5830 GCA_035555295.1 Caldimonas sp. | reverse complement strand
AGCGGCACAAGACGATGGCCGGATCGAACCGGCGCGGCGAGCTCGCGCCGGTCGCCAGCGTCGACGTCGTCGACCCGGCGACGGTGCGCCTCAACCTGTCAGCGCCGTTCTCGCCGCTGCTCGCGCAGCTCGCCGATCGCGCCGGCATGATGGTCTCGCCGAAAGCGGCGCAGGCCGAAGGCGACAAGTTCGGCGCCAAGCCCATCTGCTCGGGGCCGTTCAGGTTCGTCGAGCGCATCGCGCAGGACCGGATCGTCCTCGAGCGCTATCCGCAGTACTGGAACAAGGACGCGATCCACTTCGACAAGGTGATCTACACGCCGATCGTCGACGCGACGGTGCGCCTGGCGAACGTGCGCTCGGGACAACTCGACTTCGCCGAGCGCGTCGCCTCGAGCGACATGGAAAAGATCCTCGCCGACAAGAAGCTGAAAGCGTCGCGCATCACGGAGATCGGCTACCAGGGCATCACGATCAACGTCGGCAAGAGCGAGAAGGCCAAGCAGAACCCGCTCGGCCGCGACGCGCGCGTGCGCGAGGCCTTCGAGCTGTCGCTCGACCGGGCCGGGCTCGCGCAGGTCGTCATGGACAACGAGGCGACGCCCGGCAACCAGTGGGTCGCACCCGGCAACACCTACTACGCGAAGAACGTACCGATTCCCAGGCGCGACCTCGCGCGCGCGAAGGCGCTGCTGAAGGAGGCTGGCGTCGCCAACCCGAGCTTCACCCTCATCACGACGACCACCTCCGACGCGCAGCGGCTGGCCGTCGTCGTCCAGTCGATGGCGCGCGAAGCGGGCTTCGACGTGAAGATCCAGGCGACCGAATTCGCGACCTCGCTCAACATGGCGGACAAGGGCGATTTCGAGGCGTACGTGCTCGCCTGGAGCGGCCGCGCCGACCCGGACGGCAACCTCTACAGCTTCGACGCCTGCAATCAGCCGCTCAACTATGCCGGCTACTGCAACGCCGAGACCGACGCCCTGCTCAACCAGTCGCGCACCCTGCGCGATCCGGCCGAGCGCAAGAAGATGTACGAGCAGATCGCGGCGCGCGTCCTGAAGGACCGGCCGATCGTCTACCTCTACCACCGCAACTGGCTGTGGGCCTACAGCGCCAAGCTCACGGGCGTGCGCAACGTTCCCGATGGCCTGCTGCGCATCGCCGGGCTGAAGCTGGCGCCGTGAAGCGGGCGGCGATCGACCGGCACCCGGCGCGGCGATAGCCGGACGCGCTCGCATGTTCGAGTACCTGCTCAGGCGTCTCGCGACGATCGTGCCGACGCTCGTCTTCGTCTCGATGCTGATCTTCGGGTTGCAGCAGCTCCTGCCCGGCGACCCGGCCAAGATCCTCGCCGGTGAAGAGCAGGACCCGAGCGTCGTCGCCTTCCTGCACCAGAAACTCCACCTCGACGAGCCGCTCCCGGTGCGCTACGCCTACTGGATCGGCGGCGTCGTGCGCGGCGACCTGGGCGAGTCGATCCGCACGCAGCAGACGGTGCTGCAGCTGATCGCGCAAAAGCTCCCGGTGACGATCGAGCTCGCCGTGCTGGCGATGGCGATCGCGATCGCGATCGGCATCCCGGCCGGAATCGTCTCGGCGGTCGGTCGCGGCACGGCGTGGGACGTCGCCGCGAACGTGTTCGCGCTGTGGGGCCTGTCGACGCCGAACTTCTGGCTCGGCATCCTCATGATCCTGCTCTTTTCGGTGCAGCTCGGCTGGCTGCCGGCTTCGGGATACGTGAGCCCGTTCGACGACCTGCGCGGCAACCTCGCCGCGATGATCATGCCGGCGTTCGTGCTCGGCAACGCGATCGCCGCCGTCCTGATGCGGCACACGCGCAGCGCCATGCTGCAGGTGCTCTCGGCCGACTACGTGCGCACGGCACGCGCCAAGGGCCTCCCGGAGCGCACGGTGGTGCTCAAGCACGCGCTGCGCAACGCGCTGACGCCGATCATCACGCTCGGCGCGCTGCAGCTCGGCACGCTGCTCTCGGGTGCCGTGCTCACCGAGCAGGTGTTCACGATCCCCGGCTTCGGCAAGCTGATCGTCGACTCGGTCTTCAACCGCGACTATTCGGTCGTGCAGGGCGTCGTGCTCGTCACGGCGATCGCCTACATCGCCCTCAACCTGCTCGCCGACATCGCCTACTTCGCCGCCAATCCGCGGCTGCGGCGCTGAGAGAGAGCGCGCGAGGCTCCGCAGATGTCGGCCGTCCTTCCCGCTTCCGCGCTGTCCCGGCGCGACGCCACGGCCAGCCCGTGGCGTCGCGCCGGGCGCCGGCTGCTCCGGCGGCGCGGGGCGATGCTCGGCGGCGCGGTCGTGCTCGGCTTCGTCGCGATCGCGGTCCTCGCGCCCTGGCTCGCGCCGCAGGACCCGATCGCGACGAGTTGGAGCGCGATCCGCAAGGCGCCGAGCGCGGCGCACTGGTTCGGCACCGACGAAGTCGGCCGCGACGTGCTTTCGCGCGTCGTCTGGGGCGCCCGCGCGTCGCTCCTCGCCGGCGTCGTCTCGGTCTCGATCTCGCTCGCGCTCGGCATCCCGATCGGCCTGGCGGCGGGCTTTCTCGGCGGCTTCGTCGACGGGCTGATCTCGCGCCTCACCGACGCTTTTCTCGCCTGCCCGTTCCTGATCCTGGCAATCGCCCTCGCCGCCTTCCTCGGCCCGAGCCTAAGCAACGCGATGATCGCGATCGGCGTCTCGGCGACGCCGATCTTCGTGCGCCTGACGCGCGCCGCCGTCCTCAACGTCAAGGTCGAGGACTACATCGAGGCGGCGCGCGCCGTCGGCAACCCGCCGTTGCGCATCGCCCTGCGCCACGTGCTGCCGAACATCGCCGCCCCGCTGATCGTGCAGGCGACGCTCGCCATCGCCGCGGCGGTCATCGCCGAGGCGAGCCTGTCGTTCCTGGGCCTCGGCCAGCAGCCGCCGGCGCCGAGCTGGGGCAGCATGCTCGACTCGGCGAAGAACTACGTCGACAACGCGCCCTGGATGGCGATCTGGCCGGGGCTGGCGATCTTCCTCCTCGTGCTCTCGTTCAACCTGCTCGGCGACGGGCTGCGCGACGCGCTCGATCCGCGGCAGCGCTGAGGCGGCGCTGCGGCGCGCAGGCGCGCTTCTTGCCAAAGGCCTTCGCGTTCGCGACAGATAGACAGGCGGCAGCGACACCGACTCGAACCTGACGACGGCACGTTCCGTCGCCGATCCGGCGGCGCTGCCGATCGCCTACCGCGGCGGAATCGTCTCGAGCGGCGTGCAGCTCGCCAAGGTCGCGCTCATCGACATGCGCGGCTTCGACGAGAGCCCGCTGTCCGGAGGCGCCGTCGGCATCCACTACATCTGGCGCAGCTTCGCCGAGCGCGACCGGCTCGACCAGGAAGGCGGCAGCCACGCCAACCAGGTGATGTGGCGCTTCGGCACGGGCCTGCTGGCGCCGTCGTTCTTGTCGACGCAATCGTTCCTGACGATGGACACGTGGTTGTCGTCGCTGGTCGCGACGACGCCGAAGACCTTCGTCAACGCCGAGCACACGCAGGCGCAGGTCATCGCCGCCAAGCCGGCGACGGCGTTCGACTTCTGCTACCTGACGATCGACACGACGTTCCAGACGCAGGTGACCAACCAGGCGATCTGCGACACCGACGCCAAGCTCGTTCCGCACAAGTCGCCGCACCAGGTCGCGGGCGGCGCGCGCGCCGAGAACATCCTGAAGTGCCAGCTCAAGCCGCTCAATTTCAGCGACTACAGCGGCATCGTCTTCACGGCCGGGCAGCAGGCCCGGCTGCAGACGGTGTTCAGCACCGGCGTGTGCGACTGGACCCTGCCCGGAGTCGGCCAGCAGCCGCCGGTCTCGCCGCAGACCTATGCGGCCGGGCCGGGCGGTGTGCCGCTGCCGCCGGCGCCGGTATCGACGCCGATCTGAGTCGGCACCGCACCAAAGGCCCGCAATCGCGGGCCTTTTTCTTGTCGACCGCCGGGCGATCGGCTTGTGGAGCGCGGCCTTCGATGCGAGACTGCCGGGCGCGCCGGCGGCAAGCCGATAACCGTCACGAGGCCGGCCAGCGCGCCATCCGATGCCACGATCCGCAGCCCCTTCCGCCGCCCCCCCCGGCAGCCCACCGGACGATGACTCCAAAGCCGGCATCACCCTGATCCTCAACCGCGCCCTAGCCGGCGACGCCGCTTCGCGCGAGCGCGTCTACGCCCTGCTCTACGCCGAGCTGCTGCGCCTGGCCCGATCGCACCTGTCCGGCTCGGGTGCCCTGTCGCTCAATCCTTCGGCGCTGGTGCACGAGGCCTACCTGCGGATGCTTGCGCGCGAGGCGACACCGATGCGCGACCGGCGCGCCTTCTTCGCGTACGCCTCGTCGGTGATGCGCAGCGTGCTGATCGACCACGTGCGCGCCGGCGCCGCCGAAAAGCGCGGCGGCCTGTTCACTCCGGTGACGCTGACCACGGGCGTGCTCAACAGCGTCGCCGCCGAGGAAGACTTCTCTCGCCTCAACGACGCTCTCGATGCGCTGCGCGGCGTCGACGAGCGGAGCTTTCGCGTCGTCGAGATGCGCTATTTCGCCGGAATGACCGAAGAAGACATTGCCGGCGAGCTCGACGTCTCGGTGCCGACGGTCAAGCGCGACTGGCGCAAGGCGCGCGCCTTCCTGTTCGAACAATTGCGCTAGCCGGCACCGCGCGGCGACGTGACGAGCTCCCCCGACACGAACGAGTGGGCCGCCGCGATGGCGGCCTTCGACGCCTGGGCCGAGTTGCAGGAAGCGCAGCGCGGGGCGTGGCTCGCCGAGCTGGCAGCGGCGCAGCCCGCGCTGCATGAGCGCGTCGTCTCGCTGATCCGCGCCGACCGTGACGCCGAGGACCTTTCCTTCCTCAGCTCCGGCGACGCTGCC
This sequence comes from Caldimonas sp., assembly GCA_035555295.1. Taxonomy (GTDB): domain Bacteria; phylum Pseudomonadota; class Gammaproteobacteria; order Burkholderiales; family Burkholderiaceae_C; genus Schlegelella_A. The sequence continues at coordinate 929 of DATMGW010000043.1, read as the reverse complement.
CCAGCGCCAGCCTTAGCGAATCTCGAAGGGAAGCGTCTCGGACCGTGGCTGATCGAGCGGCTGATCGGCAGCGGCGGCATGGGTCAGGTCTGGCTCGCGCGCCGCACCGACGGCCTCTACGAGGGACGCGCCGCGATCAAGCTGATGCGCCTCGCGGTCGCCGATGCGGGCGCGAACGAACGCTTCGCGCGCGAGGGGCGCCTCCTCGGCCGCCTCAACCATCCGAACATCGCCAGGCTGCTCGATGCCGGAGTCACCCCTTCGGGCGAGCGCTTTCTCGTCCTCGAATACGTCGAGGGCGAGCGCATCGACCGCTGGTGCGACGAGCATCGCCTGACGGTGGCCGAGCGCGTTGCGCTGTTCGTCGCCGTCTGCAAGGCCGTCGCGCACGCGCACGAAAACCTGGTCGTGCATCGCGACCTGAAGCCGTCGAACATCTTCGTCGCCGAAGGTGGCGACGTGAAGCTGCTCGACTTCGGCGTCGCCAAGCTGCTCGACGACGAAGCCGGCGAATCGACCGAGCTGACGCGCGAGGCCGGCGCCGCGCTGACGCCGCAATACGCCGCGCCCGAGCAGCTGAGCGGCGGCATGGTCTCGACGGCGACCGACGTGTACGGCCTCGGCATGGTGATCTACGGCCTGCTCAGCGGCTCGCGTCCCTACGCGACCGATTCGCGTGCGCTGGCGTCGCGGCCCGGCGCCGAAGCTCCCTCGCGGCCGCTCTGGAGCCTGCCCCCCGACGAAGGCGCCGCCGAGCGCATCGCGACGCAGCGTGCGACCAGCGTCAAGGCGCTGCGCAAAACGCTGCGCGGCGACCTGGCCGTCGTCGTCGCCAAGGCGATCAAGACCGATCCAGGCGAGCGCTATCGCGCGGTGCCCGACTTCGCCGACGACCTGCAGCGCGTCCTCGAGCGCCGGCCGATCACCGC
>DATMGW010000042.1:0-3366 GCA_035555295.1 Caldimonas sp. | reverse complement strand
TGTCGCCGGAGGCGGCGTGCGGTCCGCCGTGGATGCAGTGCAGGAGCGGGTACTTCTTGCCCTTCTTCGCGTCGAACCCCGGCGGATAGACGAGCCACATCTGCACCGGCTCGCCGTTCGCGCCGACGACGGTGCGCTCTTCGTACGCCGACATGCGGTGCGCGGAGAGCAGCTCGTCGTTGAAGCGCTCGATGCGGCGCGCCGGCCTGTCGTCGCGGCGCGCGTGGACGCGCACCGGGTGCTGCATCGCGTCGGCGGCGGTCACGACCCACTCGGCGGCGACGTCGAAATGGTGGACCCAGCCGCCCTCGGCGACGACGCCGGCGCTGGCGCTTTCGATGGCGAAGCGCCACAGGTGGCAGCGGCCGCGGTCCTCGGCGCTGAAGTACAGGGCCGAGCCGTCGGCCGACCAGCGCAGCGGCGCGTTGACGGCGTGGTCCCACGCAGCGGTGAGGATGCGCCAGGCGCCGCCGCGCTCGAGGACGCCGGCGTTCGCCGGCGCCGTGTGGCGCTTGCCCAGGTTCGTCGCGACGAAGGCGACACGCGCTCCGTCGGCGCTGTAGCGCGGCGCCTCGAAGTCCCAGCCGGAGTCGACCGCGAGCGTCGCGACGCTGCCGCTCTTGACGTTGATCTCGGCGAGCGCCTTGCAGTTGTCGAGACCCTTCTCTTCGGCCGGGTCGAAGCTGAAGACGATGTGCCGGCCGTCGGGGGCGACGTCGAAGACGTTCGCGTCGGGGTCCATGCGCTGCAGCTCGAGGCGCTTGCCTTCGAAGAGGTCGACGATGCGGCCGTTCTCGACGTCGATGACGTGCAGGTGCGCGACGCGGCCCATCGGCAGGTTGCGGTCCCAGAAGCGGTACTGCGCCTCGGCCGTGACGTAGCCCGTTTCCTTGCGCTCCTTCCACTGCTTCCAGCGCCTGGCCTGCGCCTTCGTTCCCTGCAGCTCGGGCCAGACCCAGGCGACGAAGGCGATCCGCTTGCCGTCGGCGAACCACTTGAAGGCCTCGATGCCGGGAGCGAAATCGCTGATGCGGCGCGCTTCGCCGCCGTCGGCGGCGATCAGGTACAGCTGCGCCGTGTCGTCCTTCCTGCCTTCCTGCTCGCGCTTGGCGAGAAAGGCGATCGCCCCGCCTTTCGGCGACCACGCAGCCTGGCCGTCCTTCTCGCCGCAGGAGGTCAGGCGGCGCGGCTCGCCGCCGAAGGTCGAGAGCAGCCACAGGCTGGCCTTCGACGCGTTCTCCTGCATCGAAGAGCTCGTCAGCGAGCACACCGCCTGCGCGCCATCGGGCGAGAGCGAGACGGCGCCGACGCGCTCGACGCACCACAGCTCCTCGACGCCGAAGGCCTTCTTTGCTTTCGCGCGCGCCATCTCGGTGGTTCCGCTGCCAGCTGCCACTCGGGGATTCAGCGCGCGCGCCCGAGCTGGAAGCGCAGGTGCGCCTTCACGGTCGGCCACTCGGCGGCGACGATGCTGTAGACGCAGGTGTCGCGCAGCGTGCCGTTGCCGGCGCGCGCGTGGCTGCGCAGGATGCCGTCGAGCTTGGCGCCGAGCCGCTCGATGCCGCGCCGGCTCTGCGTGTTGAAGAAGTGGGTGCGGAACTCGACGGCGATGCAGTCGAGCGTCTCGAAGGCGTGGCCGAGCAGCATCAGCTTGCACTCGGTGTTGAGCGGCGTCCGCTGGACGCGCCGCGCGTACCAGGTCGAGCCGATCTCGACGCGCTTGTTCGCGGCGTCGACGTTCATGTACGTCGTCATTCCGCAGGCGCGCCCGGCCGCGTCGCGGACGGCGAAGGGCAGCATGCTGCCGGCTGTCTGCAGCGCCAGGCGGCGCTCGATCTCCTTCGTCATCGCCGCGGGCTCGGGGATCGACGTGTACCAGAGCTTCCACAGCTCGCCGTCCTGCACCGCATCGGCAAGCTCGGCCGCGTGCGCCAGCGCCAGCGGCTCGAGCTTGGCGTGCGTTCCGGCGAGCGTGATCGGCGGCGGCCAGCTCATCCGTCGATCACCGGTCGTCGGCGCGCGAGGTGAGCCTTCGCCCGCAACAGGTACCCGCTCATGCGGCTACCGGTTGTGACGCTGCATGAAGACGAGCTTCTCGAACAGCGACACGTCCTGCTCGTTCTTCAGCAAGGCACCGACCAGGGGCGGCACAGCGACCTTGTCGTCCTTGCTCTGCAGCGCCTCGAGCGGGATGTCCTCGGCGACGAGGAGCTTCAGCCAATCGAGCAGCTCGCTCGTGCTCGGCTTCTTCTTCAGCCCCGGGAGGTTGCGCACATCGTAGAAGTTCTTCAGCGCCGCGCCGAGCAATTCCTTCTTGAGGCCGGGGAAGTGCACGTCGACGATCCGCTTCATCGTGTCGGCGTCGGGGAACTTGATGTAGTGGAAGAAGCAGCGGCGCAGGAACGCGTCGGGCAGCTCCTTCTCGTTGTTCGAGGTGATGAAGACGACCGGCCGGTGCGTCGCCTTGACGAGCTCGCGCGTCTCGTAGACGTAGAACTCCATGCGGTCGATCTCGCGCAGCAGGTCGTTCGGGAATTCGATGTCGGCCTTGTCGATCTCGTCGATCAGCAGCACGACCGGCGCCTCGGCCGTGAACGCCTGCCAGAGGACGCCGCGAACGATGTAGTTGTGGATGTCCTTGACGCGTGCGTCGCCGAGCTGGCTGTCGCGCAGCCGGCTCACCGCGTCGTATTCGTAGAGGCCCTGCTGCGCCTTCGTCGTCGACTTGATGTGCCACTGCAGGAGCGGCATGCCGAGCGCGACCGCGACCTCCTCGGCGAGCATCGTCTTGCCGGTACCGGGCTCGCCCTTGACGAGGAGCGGGCGCTTCAGCGTGACCGCGGCGTTCACCGCCAGCATCAGGTCGGGCGTGGCGACGTAGTTATCCGAGCCTTTGAACTTCATCGACGGCGGCGGTCAGAGGGCGTTTCAGTATAAGGGCGCCCCTATAATTCTCGGTTGCGTTCACTCCTACCGCGCCTTCGCCCATGAAGAAGAAGCTCTTTCCCGCGACGCTGGCCGCCGCGCTCGCGGCAGCTCTGACGTTGGCAAGCGGCACGGCCGGCGCGCAGGACGCGAAGGCCGGCTCGATGAAGGTGGCGATGTGCATCGGCTGCCACAACATTCCGGGCTACCAGGCGAGCTTTCCCGAGATCTACAAGGTACCGAAGATCGCCGGGCAAAACGCCAGGTACATCGTCACGGCGCTGGGCGAATACAAGAAGGGCGAGCGCAAGCACCCGAGCATGCGCGCCATCGCGACGACGCTGTCGGACCAGGACATGGCGGACGTCGCCGCCTGGTACGAGCAGCTCGGCAAGGGCCCGGCGGCGCCGGCCAAGCCGGCCGAGCCGCCTCCCGAGAACG
>DATMGW010000041.1:0-3295 GCA_035555295.1 Caldimonas sp. | reverse complement strand
TCTCCGATCCTGAAAGCCCCGGACGTCGCTGCCCCTTGCCCCCGAGTTCTGGGCCGCGCAACGGGCGATGATTCGACTGCGGTGAGCGGATGGCGCGGGAACATCAGCAGTCAATACGAGGCTTGCCTCTTTCGCCACGATCAATGACCGGTGCTGCGAATATCGGGCGGCTTCGCGCTGAACCGTGCTCAGGCTCACGTCCAGGGCCACGCGGATCGCTTCGCACGTATAGCCCTCGGATCGCAGCCGGACGATCTCGGGCTCGAAGGCCCCGCTTTGCGGTTGACGCGGCCTGGTGCGATCTTGGGGGTCAATCGCACTTGCAGACTGCTGCCTGAGTCCGGGCCATCCTGGAGTCCCAGGGCGTTCTTGCCGGTCAGACCGAATAGGCATTTCCCGAACGGAGTGCGGGCTTGCCGGCCGCGGCCGTCTCGAGAGAGCGCTCTAGAAGAAGCCCGCCGCCGCATTGATCGCGAACGCCAGGATCGTCGTGTTGAAGACGAACGACAGCACCGACTGGAAGAGGACGAGGCGGCGCATCGGCCGCGTCGTCACGCCGACGTCGGACGTCTGCGACGTGACCGCGATCGTGAAGGAAAAATAAAGGAAGTCGGTGTGGTCGGGCTCGAAGTCCGGCGTCGCGCCGGGGAAGGCGAGGCCGCTATCGGGCTCGACGCTGTAGTAGGCGCTGGCATAGGTCAGGCCGAACAGCGTCGGCAGCAACAGCCACGAACCGAGCACGGTGACGAACGCGAAGACCAGGTGCGCCAGCAGGTGGTGCGGCCCGGCGGCCTTGGCCGAGACGAGCTCGAAGATGACGACGACGAGGCTCATCACGGCGGCGGCGACGACGATCGTCAGCACGACGCCTGCGCTCTCGGCCTGGGCCAGGGCCAGGCGCTTGATGTGGCCGGAATCGGCGCGCGCCAGGGCGATCGCGACCCAGACGAGGTAGAGCCAGACGAGGACGTTCCAGCCGAGCAGGGCGCGCGACAGCAGCGACTCGACGCCGGGCCACGTCGCCCCGGCGACGCAGCCCAGGAGGGCACAGATGAGCAGGCGGTGATGCGCGTGCAACCGGCCGCGCGACGCGGGCGGATTCGGGGCTGGGGCGGATAGGCGGGGCACGGCGAGGAGGTCGGCAAGGACCGGACGGCGGCCCGCTGCGCGAGCGCCAAGGATAATCGCGATGATGCATCCGCAGGCATTGCTCGAGGCGGCGACGGAGCTCGTGCATCGCCTCCTTCGCTTCGAGGATCCAGCCGATCGCGTCGTCGCCGATTTCTTTCGCGAGTCTCGCTCGCTCGGCGTGCGCGAGCGGCACGTGCTTGCCGACACGGCCTACGCGGTACTGCGCCAGCTTGTCCTGTTTCGCCATCTCGCGCAGTCGGGCCGCGGCGAAACCGAACGGCGCGTGGCCATCCTCGGCTGGCAGGGAAACGCCGGCTTCCTGCGCGCCGCGCTCGACGCCGACGAGCTCGCGTGGCTGGAGCGATGTCAGGCCGTCGACCGTGCCGCCCTGCCCGAAGCGTTGCGCCACAACCTGCCCGAGACGATCGCCGCGCGGATGCAGGCGCTCCTCGGCGACGAGTTCTGGCCCTGGGTCGAAAGCATCGGTGAACCGGCGCCTCTCGATCTGCGCGTCAACGTCGCGCGGGCGAGCCGGGACCAGGTGATCGCCCGACTTCGCGGCGACGGCGTCGAAGCCGGGCCGACGCGCTATTCGCCGTTTGGAGTCCGTGTCGTCGGCAAGCCGGCGTTGCAGCGGCACGGCGTGATCAGCGAGGGTCTAGTCGAAGTGCAGGACGAAGGCAGCCAGCTGCTGGCTTTGCTGACCGGCGCACGGCGCGGCGAGATGGTCGTCGACTTCTGCGCCGGCTCCGGCGGCAAGACGCTCGCGCTCGGTTCGCAGATGCGCGGCACGGGCCGCCTCTACGCTTTCGATGTCTCCGGGCATCGCCTCGCCGCGCTGCGGCCGCGCCTGGCGCGCAGCGGCCTGTCGAACGTGTACCCGATCCAGATCGCGCACGAGCGCGACGATCGCATCAAGCGGCTCGCCGGGAAGATCGACCGCGTCCTCGTCGACGCGCCGTGCAGCGGCCTGGGAACCTTGCGCCGCCATCCGGATCTCAAGTGGCGGCAGGGCGCCGAGGCGATGGAAGGCCTCGTCGCGAAGCAGGGGCTGATCCTCGCCGCTGCGGCCAGGCTCCTCAAACCCGGCGGGCGGCTCGTCTATGCGACGTGCAGTCCGCTCGTCGAAGAAGACGAAGACATCGCCGCGGCGTTCGACGCGGCGCACGCGGAGCAGTTCGATCGGCTGCCCGTGCTCGACCTGCTCCGTCGTGCCCAGGTCGAAGAGGCCGAGACGCTCGTCAGCGGCAACGATCTTCGCCTGTGGACGCATCGGCACGGCAGCGACGGCTTCTTCGCCGCGGCGTGGCAGCGCCGCGCCGCTTGATCCACCTCGAGATCGAGCCCATATGCGTGATATCCGTCGAATCTTTGGGGCATCTCCCTAGGCCGCTCGAATAGAATCATCGATCTGACTCGTTTCAATGAGTTTCAAGGCTGCTTCATGGATGTGCTGATCTCTGTATTCGATGCGCTGGTCGACTGGCTTGCGCACGGCTTCTCGTCGTTCACCGGCTGGGAGATCGTGCTCTACACGCTCGTCACGACGCACATCACGATCGCCGCCGTGACGATCTTCCTGCACCGCGCGCAGGCGCACCGCGCCCTCGACCTGCATGCCGCGCCTTCGCACTTCTTTCGCCTCTGGCTCTGGCTCACGACCGGCATGGTGACGAAGGAGTGGGTCGCCATCCACCGCAAGCACCACGCCAAGTGCGAGACCGAAGACGACCCGCACAGCCCGCAGACGCGCGGCATCAAGACCGTGCTCCTGACCGGCAGCGAGCTCTATCGCGCCGAGGCGAAGAACCAGGAAACGCTCGCCAGGTACGGGCACGGGACGCCCGACGACTGGCTCGAGCGTAATCTCTATTCGCGCTACAGCTGGGAGGGCGTCGGCCTGATGCTGATCATCGACCTGTTGCTGTTCGGCGCGATCGGCGCCGCCGTCTGGGCGGTGCAGATGCTCTGGATTCCCATCACGGCCGCCGGCATCGTCAACGGCATCGGCCACTGGTGGGGTTACCGCAATTTCGAGGCGCCCGACGCCAGCCGCAACGTCGTTCCCTGGGGCCTCGTCATCGGTGGCGAGGAGTTGCACAACAACCACCACACCTATCCGACCTCGGCGAAGCTCTCGGTCAAGTCCTACGAGTTCGACATC
>DATMGW010000040.1:0-10998 GCA_035555295.1 Caldimonas sp. | reverse complement strand
GGTTCGTCGGTCGATGTTGCAATCACGCTGACGGGCTTGCCCTTGAGCCGGCGCCAGACGTAGACCGCGTACCCCGAGACGCCGTACACGAGGAACAGGGCGACCAGGACGATCGGCGGATGGATGTTGATGACGGCGATGCCGAGCGCGATCAGGACGATCACGACGAAGGGCACGGATCGCTTCAGGCTCAGGTCCTTGAAGCTGTAGAACGGCACGTTGGTGACCATCGTCAGCCCGGCGTAGAGGGTGAAGCCGAAGGTCGTCCAGCCGAGCCAGGCTCCCTCCTCGATGCCGGTGAAGCCCTGGTTGTCCATCACCCAGATGAAGCCCATGACGATCGCCGCGGCAGCCGGGCTCGGCAGGCCCTGGAAGAAGCGCTTGTCGACGATGCCGATATTGGTGTTGAAGCGCGCCAGGCGCAGCGCCGCGCACGAGCAGTAGACGAATGCGGCGATCCAGCCCGCTTTGCCGAGGCCGCGCAGCGCCCACTCGTAGGCGATCAGAGCGGGTGCCGCACCGAACGAGACCATGTCGGACAGCGAATCCATCTGCTCGCCGAAAACGCTTTGCGTCTTCGTCATGCGGGCGACGCGGCCGTCGAGGCTGTCGAGCACCATGGCCGCGAAGACGCCGTAGGCCGACTGCTCGAAGCGCCCGTTCATCGCCATCACGACGGCGTAGAAGCCGCCGAACAGCGCCCCGAGCGTGAACAGGTTGGGCAGGATGTAGATGCCCTTCCTGCGCGGGCGCGACGGCGGGCCCGTCGGCTCGATCGGAGCGCTGGCGTCGGATGTCATCGGCGTTCGCTTCGTCGACCGCAGCGGGTCATCAATTGCGCGTCTGGTCGACCAGACGATTCTTCTTGATCCACGGCATCATCGCCCGCAACTGCGCGCCGACGACCTCGATCGGGTGCTCGGACATGAGTCGGCGCCGCGACAGCAGGGTCGGCGCGCCGGCACGGTTTTCGGTGATGAAGCTCTTCGCGTACTCACCGGTCTGGATGTCCCGGAGCATCTTCTTCATCGCCGCCCGCGTCTCGTCGGTGATGACCTTCGGGCCCGACACGTACTCGCCGTATTCGGCGTTGTTCGAGATCGAGTAGTTCATGTTGGCGATGCCGCCTTCGTAGATGAGGTCGACGATCAGCTTGAGCTCGTGCAGGCACTCGAAGTACGCCATCTCAGGCGCATAGCCGGCCTCGGTGAGCGTCTCGAAGCCGGCCTTGATCAGCTCGACGGTGCCGCCGCACAACACCGCCTGCTCGCCGAACAGGTCGGTCTCGGTCTCTTCGCGGAAGTTGGTCTCGATCACGCCGGCCTTGCCGCCGCCGTTGGCCGCCGCATAGCTGAGGGCCAGGTCGCGCGCCTTGCCCGAGGTGTCGGCGTGCACGGCGATCAGGTGCGGCACGCCGCCGCCTTGCGTATAGGTCGAGCGCACCGTGTGGCCGGGCGCCTTCGGTGCGACCATCCAGACGTCGAGATCGGCGCGCGGCACGACCTGGCCGTAGTGGACGTTGAAGCCATGCGCGAAGGCGAGCGACGCGCCGTGCTTGATGTTCGGCTCGACGTCGGCCTTGTAGACGGCCGCGATCTGCTCGTCGGGCAACAGCATCATGACGATGTCGGCCGACTTCACCGCGTCGCCCACCTCGGCGACCTTCAGCTTGGCCGCCTCGGCCTTGGCCCACGAGGCCCCGCCCTTGCGCAGCCCGACGGTGACGCGAACGCCGCTGTCGGAGAGGTTTTGCGCGTGCGCGTGGCCTTGCGAGCCGTAGCCGATGATCGTGACGTTCTTGCCCTTGACGAGGCTCAGGTCGGCGTCTTTGTCGTAGTAGACCTTCATGAGAATTCCTGCTTCTATGAATGAGATGGGGGCCGCGGCATTCAGACGCGAAGGATGCGCTCGCCGCGGCCGATGCCGCTCGACCCGGTTCGCACCGTCTCGAGAATGACGCTCTTGTCGATAGCCTCGAGGAACGCGTCGAGCTTGTCGGCCGCCCCGGTCAGCTCGACGGTGTAGCTCTTCTCCGTCACGTCGATGATGCGGCCGCGGAAGATCTCTGCCATGCGTTTCATCTCGTCGCGCTCCTTGCCGACGGCGCGCACCTTGATGAGCATCAGCTCGCGCTCGGTGTACGCGCCTTCGGTCAGGTCGACGACCTTGACGACCTCGATCAGCCTGTTCAGGTGCTTGGTGATCTGCTCGATGACTTCGTCGGATCCGGTCGTGACGATCGTCATCCGCGAGAGCGACGGATCTTCGGTCGGCGCGACCGTGAGCGTCTCGATGTTGTAGCCGCGCGCCGAGAACAACCCGACCACGCGCGACAGCGCGCCCGGTTCGTTCTCGAGGAGGACCGCGATGATGTGCTTCATAGGTCTTCGGATCCGAGCAGCATCTCCGTAATGCCCTTTCCCGCCTTGACCATCGGCCAGACGTTTTCCTCCTGGTCGGTGCGAACGTCGAGAAAGACGGTCCGGTCCTTCAGGCGGATCGCCTCGCGCAGCGCCGGCTCGACCTCGCCCGGCTTGTCGACGCGAATCCCGACGTGGCCATACGCTTCGGCGAGCTTGACGAAGTCGGGCAGCGCGTCCATGTAGCTGTGCGAATAGCGGCCGCCGTAGTCGATCTGCTGCCATTGCCGGACCATGCCGAGGTAGCGATTGTTGAGCGAGACGATCTTGATCGGCGTCTTGTACTGCAGGCAGGTCGACAGCTCCTGGATGCACATCTGGATCGAGCCTTCGCCGGTGACGCAGAAGACTTCGGCCTCGGGCTTGCCCAGCTTGATCCCCATCGCGTAGGGCAGCCCCACACCCATCGTTCCGAGACCGCCGGAATTGATCCAGCGGCGCGGCTCCTCGAAACGGTAGTACTGCGCGGCCCACATCTGGTGCTGGCCGACGTCGGAGGTGATGTAGGTCTCGCGGTCCTTGGTCAGCTTCCAGAGCGTTTCGATGACGTCCTGCGGCTTGATGACGTCGCCGGCACCTCTGGAGTAAGCGAGGCAGTCGCGCTTTCTCCATTCGTTGATCTGCGACCACCAGGGCGACAGCGCCTTCACGTCCGGCTTGGACGCGGACTCGCGGAGCTGCGCCGTCAATTCCTGCAGCACCTCCTTCACGTCGCCGACGATCGGGATGTCGACCTTGACGCGCTTCGAGATCGACGACGGGTCGATGTCGATATGGATGATCTTGCGCTCGACGGAAGCGAAGTGCTTCGGGTTGCCGATGACGCGATCGTCGAAGCGCGCACCGACGGCGAGCAGCACGTCGCAGTTCTGCATCGTCATGTTCGCTTCGTAGGTTCCGTGCATGCCGAGCATGCCGAGGAACTTCGGATCGCTCGCCGGATAGGCGCCCAGTCCCATCAGCGTGTTCGTGCATGGGAAGCCGAGCAGATCCACGAGCGCGCGCAGCTCGGCCGAGGCGTTGCCGATGACGACGCCGCCGCCGGTGTAGATGTAGGGCCTCTTGGCACCGAGCAGGAGCTGCGCCGCCTTGCGGATCTGCCCGCCATGGCCCTTTCGCACCGGGTTGTACGAGCGCATCTCGACGGTTGTCGGATAGTGATATGGCGCCGTCGCCATCGACACGTCCTTGGGCACGTCCACCACGACCGGTCCGGGCCGCCCGGTGCGGGCGATGTGGAACGCCTTCTTCACGGTCAGGGCGAGGTCGCGAACGTCCTTGACGAGAAAGTTGTGCTTGACGATGGGACGCGTGATGCCGACCGTGTCGCATTCCTGGAAGGCGTCGAGGCCGATCGCCGGCGTCGGCACCTGGCCGGTGACGATCACCATCGGGATCGAGTCCATGTAGGCCGTCGCGATCCCCGTCACCGCGTTGGTCACACCGGGCCCCGAGGTGACGAGCGCGACCCCGACCTCCCCGGTGGCCCGCGCATAGCCGTCGGCCGCATGAACGGCCGCCTGCTCGTGGCGAACGAGCACGTGCTCGATCGTCTGCTGCTTGTAGAGCGCGTCGTAGATGTAGAGGACGGCGCCGCCCGGGTAGCCCCACAGGTAGCGGACGTTTTCGGCCTGCAGGCATCGGACCAGGATTTCCGAGCCGTTCGGCTCGGCGGCGGTCGCGGCGCGCGACGCGGTCGCAGGCTGGCGCTTCAGATCGGAAGCTGACGTTTCCATGATTTCCTCGAACCTCTGTGAATTTCTCTGACGAAAAACCATCGGTGCACCTTTCCTCGCCCTCGTGAGGCGGGTGCGGTGCCTGGCGATCGCCAGTCGCTGCCGGGATGGGGCCGGCGCCGGCGATCGAAACTGTCGTGCAACCGCAAATTATCGCATTCGCCGAGGCGGATGACGCGATTCGACGATCGGCTCGAGGGGCGATGAGATAATCGCGCCCGCTTTCGCTATGCGGCCCTGGGCTTGCTTCCTTGGCGACCGACAAAGAACTTGCCGACTTTCTGAAGAGCGTCGAGAAGCGTGCCTGGAAGCGCGCTGTTTACGCCGTCCGGGATGAAGACGCCGCGCTCGACATCGTGCAGGACGCGATGATCCGCCTCTCAGAAAAGTACGTCGATCGCCCGGCCGCCGAATTGCCGCTGCTCTTCCAGCGAATCGTGTCGAACGCCACGATGGACTGGTTCCGGCGCCAGAAAGTCCGCAACCAGGTCGTCCGTAACTTCTCCGAGTTCGAATCTGCCGCAGGCGATGGTGATTTCGATATTCTCGAGACGCTGGAGTCGCTCGGCAGCTCCCTCGAGTCGGAGAGCGCCGCCGAGTCCGTCTCCCGAGCGCAGATCTTGCAAATCATCGACGATGAGGTCGCCCGGCTGCCGGCACGTCAACGCGAGGCATTTCTCCTGCGTTATTGGGAGGAACTCGATGTCGCCGAGACCGCCGCCTCGATGGGCTGCTCGGAAGGGAGCGTCAAGACGCACTGCTCGCGGGCCGTGCATGCGTTGGCGAAGGCTCTCAAGGCAAAGGGAATAGGACCATGAGCACGCTGGAAAACAACTACCGCAGCCCCGACCACGAGGCCCTGGAAGCACGCTTTGCGCGCGGCATCGTCGCGCGCTTGAGCGAGCACGCCGACCATATCGCCCCCGACGTCGCCGAGCGCCTGCGCTTTGCCCGCGAGAAAGCGGTCGAGGCGGCGCGGCGCGTCCGCGCCGCTGGCCAAGCGCAGGGCGTCGGCGTCACCGGCGAAGGTGCGCTGGTCGCCGGCTTCAGCCGCTCGCGCTGGTGGCTGCGGATCGCTTCCGCGCTGCCGCTCGCCGCCCTCGTGGCGGGCCTTCTCCTCATCCAGGACTGGCAGAACCGCTCCCAGGTTTCGGTGGCGGCGGAAGTGGACGCCGCGCTGCTCGGCGACGACCTGCCGATCAACGCCTATCGCGATCCCGGCTTCGTCGAATACCTGAAAGCCCCACCCGCCGACGAATGAAGCAGCCGGCCATGACGTCTCGACCGGCCCGGCTCATGAATGCGGGCGGCGTGCTGGTCACGCTGGCCTTCGCCGTCCCGCCAGCCTGGGCCGGGCCAGCGGCAATCCCGCGTCCACCGGTTTCAGCCATCCCCACGCGAGCCGAGGCAGGCGTTCGCTGGCAAAGCCTTACGCCGGGGCAACGCGAAGCGCTTGCGCCGCTGGAGCACGAATGGTCGAGCATCGACGCTCCGCGCAAGCAGAAGTGGATCACGATCGCCGCCCGCCTGCGCACGCTGCCGCCGGCGGAACAGGCGCGCATCTCCGAGCGCATGACGGATTGGGCGCGTCTCACGCCCGCCGAACGCGGACAGGTCCGCCTGCGCTATCAGGAAGCGCGCCAGGTCCCGGCGCCGGATCGGTCGGCCCGCTGGGAGGAGTACCAGAAGCTACCGCCCGAGGAAAAGGAACGGTTCGCCGCGCGCGCCGCGTCTTCGGCGGCGCCGCCGGCGCCGGTTCCACGGCGGGACGCGCCTGGCGCCGTCGCTTTTCCGGGCCGCGACTCGACGCAGGCCAAATCCAACCTCGTGACCACCCCGGCGCCGGTACCGCCGCGCCAGATCACGCCGACGGTCGTCCAGGCCCCTCGAGGCGCGACGACGCATCTAATCACGCGACAGCCGACGCCGCCGGGCCATGAGCAGCCTGGGATGCCGAAGATCGCCGCGACTCCGGAGTTCGTCAATCGCTCGACCTTGCTGCCACGACGCGGCCCGCAGGCGGCAGCGGTGTCGCCGGTCGCAGCGACGAACGGATCGATCGTGCAGGCGGTGCCGCCTCGCCCTGCAGCGATCAAGGCGACCGAGGCGACGCCGCCGCGATGAGCCCCCCCCGCGGCGGGTCGCCGCCGCCGGGCGCCGCCGGGGCGCCGGCTCCGTCGCTGCGCCGACGCATGGCCTGCTTCGTCTACGAAGCGATGCTGCTCTTCGGTGTCAGCCTCATCCCCGGCGTCCTCGGCGCAATCTTCGTCGCCCAGACGGGGCAGAGCCATCCCCTGCAAGGCGAAGCGGCGCTGCGCCTGTTCGCTCTCCTCGTGTACGGGGTCTACTTCGTCTGGTGCTGGTCGACTCGCGGGCAGACGCTGGCAATGCAGACCTGGCACATCCGCGTCGTCACGGCGGCGGGCGGACGCCTCACGCAGGCGCGGGCGCTGGCGCGCTTCGCCGCGTGCTGTATCGCCTGGTTCGCTCCCGCGACTCTCGTCGCGAGCGTCTTGCACCTGTCGCCGTGGCCGAGCCTTGCGCTCGTCGACGCCGGCGTCGCGGTCTACGCGATGCTCGCCCTTGCCGAGCCGGAGCACCAGTTCTGGCACGACCGCTGCTGCGGCACGCGCCTGATCGACGTGCGCGGCGAAGCGGGAGCCGGCGGGCTCAGACCGCGTCCTCGTTGAGCTCGCCGGTGCGGATTCGCACCGCACTTTCGATCGAGGCGACGAAGATCTTGCCGTCGCCGATCTTGCCGGTCTTCGCCGCCTTAACGATCGCCTCGATGCAGCGCTCGGTATCGGCGTCCTTGACGACGACCTCGACCTTGACCTTCGGGAGGAAATCGACCACGTACTCGGCGCCGCGATACAGCTCGGTATGACCCTTCTGCCGGCCGAAGCCCTTCACCTCGGTGACGGTAAGGCCGGAAACGCCCATCTCGGCGAGCGCCTCGCGCACCTCCTCGAGCTTGAACGGCTTGACGATGGCGGTGATCTGTTTCATGGCCGGCTCCGGTGCGCATGCAATCAGTCTAGTTTAGGCGAAGGCCCTAATATTCGTCGCTGCAACGAGCCATGCGGATGCACGACGAAGACGAGGGCGGCGCCGCCGAAGCGAATTCCTGGACCCTGCGCGTCTGCGCCGACCCCGGCGAGATCGACACCGAAGCGTGGGCGGCGCTGCTCGCGGCACAGACCTCGGCCACGCCGTTCGTTTCGCTGGCGTACCTGCGTGCCTTGCACGATTCGCACAGCGCCGTCGCCGAGACCGGATGGACGCCGTACTTCATCCTGCTCGAACGCGACGCTGCCCTGGTAGCCGCGTGCCCGCTCTATCTCAAGGACCATTCCTACGGCGAATACGTCTTCGATTGGGCATGGGCCGACGCGTATCGCCGGCACGGCCTCGAGTACTACCCGAAGCTGCTCGGCGCCATCCCCTTCACGCCGGTTCCGGGGCCGCGCCTGCTGGCGCGCACGCACGAACATCGCCTGCTCCTGCTGGAAGGCATCGAGCAGCTGGCGCGCGCCGCCGGCCTGTCGTCGGCGCACCTGCTGTTTCTCGACGAGGCCGACCAGGCGGCTGCGCTCGAGGCCGGCTGGTCGATGCGCAGCACGGTGCAATTCCACTGGCAGAACCGCAAGCCTGCGCCTTACGCCGACTTCGCCGAATTCCTGGCCGGCCTGCAGCGCGAGAAGCGAAAGAAGATCCTGCAGGAGCGTCGCCGCGTCGCCGACGCCGCAGTGACCTTCACTGTCGCGGCCGGAGCCGAGATCCGCGCCGCCGACTGGGATTTCTTCTACCGCTGCTACACCCTCACCTACCGCGCCCATCACTCGACCCCCTACCTGACGCGCGACTTTTTCGCCCGGGCGGCGAAGACGATGGCTGAGAACTGGCTGCTCTTCACCGCCTGGCGCGGCGGCAAGCGCCTCGCCTGCTCGCTGATCGTCGTCGACCCGGAACGAAAGACGGCGTTCGGCCGCTACTGGGGCGCGATCGAGTACGTGCCATGCCTGCACTTCGACGCCTGCTACTACGCGCCGCTCGCCTGGTGCATCGACAACGGCTACCAGCGCTTCGAGGGCGGAGCGCAAGGCGAGCACAAAATGGCGCGCGGCCTGCTGCCGGTGCAGACGGCGTCGGCACACTGGCTGGCACACCCGCAGTTCGCCCGCGCGATCGACGATTTCCTCGCCCGCGAAGGTGCGGGCATCGCCCTCTATCTGAACGAGCTCAACGATCGCCTGCCGTTCAAGACCATGGCGTCACGGGAATAGCTCGGAACGTCATAGCTTCGCCGCGGCGGCCAGGCGCGCGTAGCTCACGATGCCGAGACGGATCTCGTCGCGTGCCGCCTCGGGGCCGTCCCAGCCCTGGATCTTCACCCACTTGCCCGGCTCGAGGTCCTTGTAGTGCTCGAAGAAGTGCTGGATCTGCTTGAGGCGCAGCTCGTTCATGTCCCCGGGCTTTTGCCAGTGCCTGTAGATCGGCAGGATCTTGTCGATCGGCACGGCGAGGAGCTTGGCGTCGCCTCCGGCTTCGTCCTCCATGCGCAGCACGCCGATCGGCCGGCAGGTGACGACGACGCTCGCAGCGAGGGGAAACGGCGTGATGACGAGGACGTCGACCGGATCGCCGTCGTCGGAGAGCGTCTGCGGCACGTAGCCGTAGTTGCACGGGTAGTGCATGGCGGTGCTCATGAAGCGATCGACGAACATGGCGCCGCTTTCCTTGTCGACCTCGTACTTGATCGGGTCGGCGTTCATCGGGATCTCGATGATGACGTTGAACTCGTCGGGCGCGCGCGCTCCCGGGGTGACGTTGTGCAGGCTCATGGCGGCAGCTTTCCGGGCGGGAGGCCGATGGTAAGCGCCTTGCGCCGGCGCAAAGGCCGCGCCGGCGCGGCCACGGCCGCCACACCGCCATCCCTTAAGATTCGACGGTTTGCCCGATCCGTGACTTTTCGCACGGCACCGGCGGCGCACAACAAGTCGACGAATCGAACGAGGAAGGAACTCTCTTGATCTCCACTACGACGGCGCTCTATATCGCCCTGATCTGCGGCCTTGCCGCGGTCGTCTACGGCTTCATGCAGCGAAGCTGGATCCTCGCGCAAGACGCGGGCAACGCGCGCATGCAGGAGATCGCCGCGGCGATCCAGCAGGGCGCCGCCGCCTATCTGGCGCGCCAATACAAGACGATCGCGGTCGTCGGCGTCGTCCTCGCCGTGCTCATCTTCTTCTTCCTCGGCGGCCTCACGGCGGCGGGCTTCGTCATCGGCGCTCTGCTCTCGGGCGCGTGCGGCTTCATCGGCATGAACGTCTCGGTGCGCGCCAACGTGCGCACCGCGCAGGCGGCCACCACCGGCATCGGCCCGGCGCTGAATGTCGCCTTCAAGGGCGGAGCGATCACCGGCATGCTCGTCGTCGGACTGGGGTTGCTCGGCGTCGGCGCCTTCTTCTGGTTCGTCAGCGACGGCGTGACGCACGTCGATTCGGCGTCGCTCAAGCCGCTGCTCGGCCTGGCCTTCGGCTCCTCGCTGATCTCGATCTTCGCCCGGCTCGGCGGCGGCATCTTCACCAAGGGCGCTGACGTCGGCGCCGACCTGGTCGGCAAGGTCGAGGCCGGCATTCCCGAAGACGACCCGCGCAACCCGGCGGTGATCGCCGACAACGTCGGCGACAACGTCGGCGACTGCGCCGGAATGGCGGCCGACCTGTTCGAGACCTACGCCGTGACGCTGATCGCGACGATGGCCCTCGGCGGCCTGCTCTTCGCCGCGACGGCGGCGACCGCGCTCGCCGCCGTCGTCTACCCGTTGCTTCTCGGCGGTGTCTCGATCATCGCTTCGATCATCGGCTGCGCCTTCGTCAAGGCCTCTCCGGGGATGAAGAACGTGATGCCGGCGCTCTACAAAGGCCTGATCGTCGCCGGCGTGCTATCGCTGATCGCCTTCTGGTTCGTGACCGGTGCGATCATGCCGGCCGATGCACTCGGCGCGAATTCGCAGATGCGTCTGTTCGGCGCCTGCGCCGTCGGCCTGCTGCTCACCGCGGCGCTCGTCTGGATCACCGAGTACTACACCGACACCGACTACAAGCCGGTCCAGCACGTCGCGCAAGCTTCGACGACGGGACATGGAACGAACATCATCGCCGGCCTCGGCGTCTCGATGAAGTCGACGGCGGGGCCGGTGCTGTGCGTCTGCATCGCCATCTTCGTCTCGTTCTGGCTCGGCGGCCTCTACGGCATCGCCATCGCCGCGACCTCGATGCTGTCGATGGCCGGCATCGTCGTCGCCCTCGACGCTTACGGCCCGATCACCGACAACGCCGGCGGCATCGCCGAGATGGCGGGCCTGCCCGAAAGCGTGCGCGACATCACCGACCCGCTCGACGCCGTAGGCAACACGACCAAGGCGGTGACCAAGGGCTACGCGATCGGCTCGGCCGGCCTCGCTGCCCTCGTCCTCTTCGCCGACTACACGCACGCCCTCGAGGCGCGCGGCATGCACCTGTCATTCGACCTGTCCGACCACATGGTCATCATCGGCCTGTTCATCGGCGGCCTGATCCCCTACCTGTTCGGCGCGATGGCGATGGAGGCGGTCGGCCGCGCTGCCGGTGCCGTGGTCGTCGAGGTGCGGCGCCAGTTCCGCGACATCAAGGGCATCATGGACGGCAGCGGCAAGCCGGAGTACGGCAAGGCCGTCGACATGCTGACCAAGGCGGCGATTCGCGAAATGATCATCCCATCGCTGCTTCCCGTACTCGTGCCGGTCATCGTCGGCCTGGTGCTCGGGCCTGTTGCGCTCGGCGGCTTGCTCATGGGTA
>DATMGW010000039.1:0-2074 GCA_035555295.1 Caldimonas sp. | reverse complement strand
CGATCGCCGCATCGACTGGGAGCGCGACGACACGCGAACGATCCTGCGCAAGATCCGCTCCGCCGACGGCGCTCCGGGCGTTCTCGATCGCCTGTTCGACACGCCGTGCCGCCTGTTCGATGCCCATGCCGAGCCGCTCTCCGAGTCCGCCGAGCCGGGCCGCGTGATCGGGCGGCGCGACGACGCCGTGCTGCGTGCCAGCGTCGACGGCGCGATCCTGATCGGCCACGTGCGCCGCGAGGAGGCGGATGCTTTCAAGCTGCCGGCGGTCCTCGCGTTCCCGGCCGAGGTCGCAAGCCTGCCGGAGCGGCCGATCGCCCTCGACGCGCCCGCGGGCTCATCGGGATGGCGCGAGATCCGCTACGAAGCCGAAGACGGTGTCGGCTACCTGCACTTTGCGTTCTACAACGGCGCGATGAGCACGGCGCAGTGCGAGCACCTGGGCGCCGCGCTCCGCTTCGCCCTGGCCCGGCCGACGCGCGTCCTGGTGCTGTTCGGCGGCACGGATTTCTGGTCGAACGGAATCCATCTGAACGTCATCGAATCGGCCGACAGTCCGGCCGACGAGTCGTGGCGCAACATCAACGCGATCGACGATCTCACCCGGATCCTGATCGACGCCACCGATCAGTGGGTGGTCGCGGCGATGCAGGGCAACGCCGGCGCCGGAGGCGTGTTCATGGCGCTCGCTGCCGACCAGATCTGGGCGCGGCGCGGCGTGATCCTCAATCCGCATTACAAGAACATGGGCAACCTGTACGGCTCCGAGTACTGGACCTACCTGTTGCCGCGTCGTCTGAAGGCGGCAACGCCCGGCGCGGTGATGGACCACCGGCTGCCGCTGGCGGCGAGCCGGGCCGCCGAGCTCGGGCTGGTCGACGCGGTCTTCGGCGACAGCCCGACCTCGTTCGTGGACATGGTCCGGGCGCGTGCCGCTGCGCTTCTCGCAAGTCGCGAGCTGTCGGCCCTGCTGCTCGCCAAGCGGCAGCGGCGAGAACGCGACGAGGCCGAAAAGCCCCTCGCCGCCTATCGCGAGGAAGAACTGGACCGCATGCGCCGCAACTTCTACGGCTTCGATCCGAGCTATCACATCGCTCGCTCGAATTTCGTTCGCCGTGTCGCCCCGTCGTGGACTCCGCGCCACCTGGCCGTCCATCGCTGACGCATGCCTTGAGTTGAGTCAAGCCGCAGCGCCCCCCCGGAGCGCAAGATGAGCCGCAGAGTGGACCGGGCTGGGGCGGTCGCGGCTTGGGGCCGGGCGGGCTCGCCATCGCCGATGGCGTCGCGTCGATCGGCTTCCCGCGGCAGGGTCCGGAAGGCAAGACCTTGAAACCGATCGCTGATGAGAACGCCTTCAGCGCCGCGGCCGACGCGGCGATCGCACGCGTGCTCGTTGCCGAGCGCGAAGCGCGCGAGTCGGTCGATTGTGCCCGCCTCGAGGTGAACCGGATCGCCGAGGACGCCCGCCTGGCCGATCGTGCCCTGGCCGAACGGACCGAGCGGCGCATCCGCGCTGTCGTCGCCGCGTTCGAGCGTGAACGCCTGGAACGCCTGGCGGCGATCGAGGCCGAGGTCGAGCAGCTCGCCCGACCCCGGCCGCTCCTGCCCGACGAGCTGGCGTCGCTGCAGCGCGCCGTTCGGGCTCTGGCGCGCGAGCTCATCGAAGCGCAGTCATGATCGAATGCGGCAGCCTCGAATACGCCCAGGCACGACTGAACGCGCGCCATGGCCAGCGTCTGCGCGAGGCCGACTGGCACCGCATCGAAGTGCTGCGCGAGCTCGCACCGCTGCTCGAGCTCGCTCGCGGCACGGCGTTGCGAAGCTGGCTGTCGGGCATCACCGCGGAGAGCAGCGTGCATCAGGTCGAAGCGACCCTGCGCGGCCACTGGCGCGCCCTCGTCGACGAGGTTTCGAGCTGGATGCCCACGCCCTGGCAAGCTGCCGTGTCCTGGTGCGAGGTGCTTCCCGATCTGGCGCCGCTCCAGCATCTCGCCCGCGGCGGCAAAGCGACGCCCTGGATGCGCCAGGAGCGCGTCTGGCGCGAGCTCGGCGCGGCCGCGCCGCAAGCGCGCGA
>DATMGW010000038.1:0-4189 GCA_035555295.1 Caldimonas sp. | reverse complement strand
GCAAGAACCGCCTGATCTCGGTCGACCTCGACACCCAGGCGCTGCAGGCGCGCGGCCTGTCGCCCGCCGACGTCGTCAACGCCATCAACCTGCAGAACCTGATCCTGCCGTCGGGGACGGCGAAGTTCGGCGACACCGAATACACGGTGAAAATGAATGGCTCGCCCGACGCGATCGCCGGCCTGAACGACCTGCCCGTGAAAACGGTCGGCGGCACGACGACCTACGTGCACGACGTCGCCTACGTGCGCGACGGCTTCTCGCCGCAGACCAACATCGTGCGCAAGGACGGCGCCCGCGGCGTCCTGCTCTCGGTGCTAAAGAACGGCGGCGCCTCGACGCTCGACATCGTCGCCAACCTGCGGGCGCTGCTGCCGCGCGTCCAGGCGATCCTGCCCGGCGACGTGAAGGTGACGCCGCTCTTCGACCAGTCGGTGTTCGTCAAGGCGGCGGTCAAGGGTGTCGTCGTCGAAGCCCTCATCGCCGCCGGCCTCACTGCCTTGATGGTCCTGCTCTTCCTCGGCAACTGGCGCTCGACGCTGATCATCGCGCTGACGATCCCGCTGTCGATCCTGACCTCGATCCTGGTGCTGCAGATGTTCGGCGAGACGCTCAACCTGATGACGCTCGGCGGCCTGGCGCTCTCGGTCGGCATCCTGGTCGACCAGGCGATCGTCACGATCGAGAACATCGAGCGGCACCTGCACCTCGGCAAGCCGCTCGACGACGCGATCAACGTCGGTGCCGGCGAGATCGGCGTTCCGGCGTTCGTCTCGACGCTGTGCATCTGCATCGTCTTCGTGCCGATGTTCTTCCTCTCCGGCGTCGCCCGCTTCCTGTTCGTGCCGATGGCCGAGGCGGTCGTCTTCGCGATGATCGCGTCCTATTTCCTGTCGCGGACGCTGGTGCCCACGCTCGTCATGCTGCTGATGCGCGGCGTGCACGGGGCGCCGGCGACGAGCGTCAGAACGAGCCTTCTGCAGCGCACCTATCGCGCCTTCGATCGCCAGTTCGAGCGCGTCCGCGGCGCCTACACGATCGCGCTCGCGGCCTTGCTCGACAAGCGCGGCGTTTTCGGCGTCGCCTTCCTGCTGTTCTGCCTCGTTTCCTGCGGCCTGTATCCCTTCCTCGGGCGCGATTTCTTCCCGAGCGTCGACGCCGGGCAGGTCCGGCTGCACATGCGCGCGCCGACGGGAACGCGCATCGAGGAGACGGCACGCATCGCCGACGACGTCGAGGCGGCAATCCGCCAGCTCGTCCCGAAGGATCAGCTCGAGACCATCCTCGACAACCTGGGCATCCCGAACAGCGGCATCAACCTGTCGTACAGCAACGCCGGAACGATCGGCACGTTCGACGCCGAGATCCTGCTTTCGCTCAAGCACGGGCATCGGCCGACCGACGAGTTCGTCAGCCTGCTGCGCGCCGGGCTGCCGAAGCGCTTCCCCGGCATCGAGTTCTTCTTCCAGCCGGCCGACATCGTCACGCAGATCCTCAACTTCGGCCTGCCCGCGGCGATCGACGTCCAGCTCACGGGCAATAACATGACGGCCAACGCCGCGCTCGCCGCGGAGCTCGTCAAGCAGATCCGGCAGATCCCCGGCGCCGTCGACGCACACGTGCACCAGCGCTTCGACGCGCCCTCGGTCAGCCTGCAGATGGACCGCTCGCGCCTGCAGCAGATGGGCCTGTCGGCGCAGAACGTCGGCCAGAACGTGCTCGTTTCGCTCTCCGGCAGCTCGCAGACGGCGCCGGCGTTCTGGCTCAATCCGCAGAACGGCGTCGTCTATTCGATCGCCGTGCAGACGCCGCAGTACCGCGTCGATTCGCTCGACTCGCTGCTCAACGTTCCGGTCACGGCGAGCAGCGGCGGGGCGGCGCAGGCGCAGCTGCTCGGCAACCTGGTCGAGGCGACGCCGACGAGCCAGCTCGCCGTCGTCTCGCGCTACAACATCCTGCCGGTAGTGGACGTCTACGCGAGCGTGCAGGGAACCGACCTGGCGAGCGTCGCCGCGCGCGTCCAGTCGCTCGTTGGCGAGATGCGGCCGAGGCTGCCGCGCGGCAGCCAGATCGTCCTGCGCGGCCAGGTGCAGACGATGCAGGCGTCGTTCCTCGGACTCGGCGTCGGCCTGGCGATGGCGATCGTTCTCGTCTACCTGCTCGTCGTCGTCAACTTCCAGTCGTGGATCGACGCGCTGATCATCATCGCCGCGCTGCCGGCGGCGCTCGCCGGAATCGCCTGGATGCTCTTCATCACGACGACGACGCTGTCGGTCCCGGCGCTCACGGGAGCGATCATGACGATGGGCGTGGCGACGGCGAACAGCATCCTGCTCGTCTCGTTCGCACGGCAGCGGCGCCAGGAAGGCGCGTCGCCGGCCGAGGCGGCGCGCGACGCCGGCGCGACGCGGATCCGGCCGGTGCTGATGACGGCGCTCGCCATGATCATCGGCATGATCCCGATGGCGCTCGGTATCGGCGAAGGCGCCGAGCAGAATGCACCGCTCGGCCGTGCCGTCATAGGCGGTCTCGTCTTCGCGACCGTCTCGACGCTGCTCTTCGTTCCGGTCGTCTTCGCCGCCATCCATGACCGGATGGCGCGACGCGCCGAGCGCCTCGCTTCGCGGCGCCACGGGGCAGGGTCGGCGTCTTTCCAGCAAGGCTGAATCGATGAGCGATCCGAACCGTCCCGAACCGGCACCGAGCGACAGCGCGGCCGAGCGCGCTCGCGTCGTCCGCGGTGCGCGCATCGCCGCCGTGATCGTTCTGCTGCTGCTCGTCGTCGGCGCCGGAAGGACGATCGTCATGCGCATGGCCAACGCCAGGATGCTCGAATCGAACGCCGGCGAGCACGCGCAGCAGTACGTGAAGACGACCTTCGCGAAGGCAAGCGGCGCCGGGCAGAAGCTGGCGCTGCCGGCGACGCTGCAGGGCTTCCAGCAGGCGCCGATTGCGGCCCGCTCGAGCGGCTACGTGCGGCGCTGGACCAAGGACATCGGCAGCCATGTCGAGAGAGGCGAGCTGCTCGCCGAGATCGAGTCGCCCGAAGTCGACCAGCAACTCTCGCAGGCGGTCGCGGCGCGGCAGCAGATGTCGGCCAGCCTGGCGCTGGCGAAGAGCACGGTCGCACGCTGGGAGGCGCTGCGCAAGAAGGACGTCGTCTCGCAGCAGGAGCTCGACGAGCGGCGCAGCACCGCGACGCAGGCCGACGCGAACGTCGCCGCTGCCGAGGCGAACGTGCAGCGGCTGCGCCAGCTGCAGGGCTTCACGCGCGTGACCGCGCCGTTCGCGGGCGTCATCACGCGGCGCAACGTCGACGTCGGCGACCTGATCGATTCGAGCGGCAGGACGCTCTTCGTGCTGACGCAGATGGACCCGTTGCGCGTCTACATCGACGTGCCGCAGGCGTACGCGCAGCTCGTCAAGGCCGGGCAGAAGGTCGTCGTTACGCAGGCCGAGCTGCGCGGCCAGACTTTCCCCGGCGAGGTGGCGCGAACCGCGGCGTCGATCGATGTCGCGTCGCGGACGATGCAGGTCGAGATCGTCCTGCGCAATCGCGACGGCGCGCTCCTGCCCGGCGCCTATGTGCGGGTGTCGTTGCCGCTGCCCGGCGACGCGACGCTCGTCGTCCCGACCAACGTGCTGCTGTTTCGCGGCGAGGGAACGCGCGTCGCCGTCGTCGACGCCGCCGGTCGCGTCCACCTGCGCCCGGTGACGCTCGGCCGCAACCTCGGCGAGTCGATCGAGGTCCAGGAAGGCATCGGCACGCGCGATCGCCTCGTCGTCAACCCGTCGGACTCGCTCGCCGAAGGCGACAGGGTGACTGTCAACGCCGCCGCCGACGATGCCACGTCGCGTGCCGCCGCCTCCGCAGTCACGGCGTCGTCGGCGCCGCCGGGAAAGACGCTGCCGTGATCGGGCCGCGGGCACGCGCCTTCGTCCTCGGCCCGGGCGCAGCGGCGCTGCTGGCGGGCTGCGTCGCCGGCCCGGACTACGTCCGTCCCGACGTCGAGACGCCGCCGGCGTGGAAGGTCGAAGCACCCTGGCGCGCCGCGGCGCCCGACGACGCGGCGCCGAAGGGCGCATGGTGGGAGCGCTTCGGCGACGCGCGCCTCGATGCCCTGCAGCGCCAGGCGCTCGCGCAAAGCCCGAGCCTGGCGGTCGCGGCGGCGCGGCTCGAGCAGGCGCG
>DATMGW010000037.1:0-14592 GCA_035555295.1 Caldimonas sp. | reverse complement strand
GCGGCCGCCGATGACAGGCTGTGCCCTCGCTTTACGTTTGTGACAGGCGCGCGTGGGGTCGATGCGGGCGTGCTACCGTACCGGCCCTGCCGAACCGGCGCGCGGCACAACCGCCCGCCGCTGCCCTCACCCACGGGCTACCCGCCCGTTCGAAAGAGTCCCATGCTGCACACCCTTCGAACGCTTCGCACGGCCGCGCTCGCTGCCGTCGCGGCGCTGCTCGCCGCTGCTTCGTTCGCCCAGGACAACGGCCCGCTGCCGGCGCCGTCGAAGAGCGTAACCGACAACTTCTTCGGCAAGCCTGTCGAAGACCCGTATCGCAACTTCGAGAACAAGAACGATCCCGCCGTTGCCGCCTGGATGAAGACGCAGAGCGACCATGCGCACGCCACGCTCGAGAAGATTCCGGGACGCGCCGCGCTGCTGCAGAGCCTGATCAAGTACGACTCGGCGGTGACCGAGCGCGTCGCCCAGGTGGTGCGCCTGCCGCACGATCGCTGGTTCCTCGAGCGCCGCTCGGCAACGGCGAACCAGTTCAAGCTCTTCGTTCACGACGGGCTCGCCGGCAGCGACAAGCTGCTCGTCGACCCCGAGGCGCTCGAGAAGTCGACCGGCAAGCCGCACGCGATCAACTGGTTCGCTCCCTCGAGCGACGGCAAGCTCGTCGCCTACGGCCTGTCGAAGCAGGGCTCGGAAGAGGCTGAACTCAACCTTGTCGACGCGCGTACCGGCGCGGCGGTCGGCGCGCCGATCAGTCGCGCCAACTTCGGCGGCGTCGACTGGGCCCGGGACGGTAGTGCCTTCGTCTTCAACCGGCTCCAGGAGCTGAAGCCGGGGATGGCCGAGACCGACAAGTACCAGAACATCCAGGTCTGGCTGCTCAAGGCCGGCGAGCCCGAAGCGAAAGCCCGCGCCGTCTTCGGCAACGCAGTGAAGGGCGTCGACATCGGTCCGGTCGAATCTCCCTTCGTGAGCCTCAGCTACGACGGACACTGGGCGATCGGGATTTCGGCCAACGGCACGCAACGCGAGCTCGCCGTCTTCGTCTCTCCGCAGGCGGCGCTGCTCGCCGGCCGGCCGGCGTGGAAGCGGATCATCGGCAGCGGCGACGACGTCACCGGCCTGGCCTACCACGGCGACGTGCTGTACATGGTCTCGCACAAGGGCGCGCCGCGCTCGGAGGTGCTGGCGCTCGACCTGAAGAAGCCCGTCGTTGCCTCGGCGCGCGTCGTCGTGCCGGCATCGGAGCGCGTCGTCGTCAACATCGCTGCGGCCGCCGATGCGCTGTATGTCGAAACGCGCGACGGCAACATCAAGGGCCTCTACAAGCAGCCTTATGGCGGCGGTGCGGCGAGCAAGGTGAAGCTGCCTATCGAAGGCTCGTTCACGCTCGTCGACGACGAAGGGGGCGGTACGGCCACCGACCCGCGCCTGCCCGGCGCCGTGATCGACCTGCAGGGGTGGACGCGCGCGGCGCAGATCTACGCGGTCGCCGCCGACGGCAAGGTCGCGAACACCGGGCTGCAGCCGCAAGGCCCCTACGATGCGCCGAACGACATCGTCACCACCGAGGTGAAGGTGAAGGCCGCGGACGGAGCGCTCGTGCCGATGTCGATCATCCATCGCAAGGGCGTCGCCCTCGACGGCAACAACCCGACGCTGCTCTACGGCTACGCGAGCTACGGCGTCACCGAGGAGCCGTTCTTCAGCAGCGGCCGGCTCGCCTGGCTCGACGCCGGCGGCGTCTTCGCCGTCGCCAACCCGCGCGGCAGCTCGGTCTACGGCGAGGAGTGGTACCGCGGCGGCTTCCAGGCGACCAAGCCCAACACCTGGAACGACTTCATCGCCTGCGCCGAATACCTGATCGCGCAGAAGTACACGCGGCCGGCCCGGCTCGGCATCCTGGGTGGCAGCGCCGGCGGCATCCTCGTCGGTCGGGCGATGACGACGCGGCCCGACCTGTTCGCCGCGGTGATCGATGCGGTCGGCGCCAACGACCTGCTGCGCTTCGAGTCGACGCCGAACGGCGTTCCGAACGTTCCCGAATTCGGCAGCGTCAAGACCGAGGCGGGCTTCAAGGCACTCCTCGCGATGAGCACCTATGCGCATATCAAGCCGGGTATCGCGTATCCGGCCGTGCTCTTCACGCACGGCGTCAACGATCCGCGCGTCGAGGTCTGGAACACGACCAAGACGGCGGCGCGCCTGATGGCGGCGACGACGAGCGGCAAGCCCGTGCTGATGCGCCTCGACTACGACGCCGGCCACGGCATCGACAACACCAAGAAGCAGCAGCTCGAGGAGCGTGCCGACATGTTCGCCTTCCTGTTCTGGCAGATGGGCGTGCCCGGCTACCAGCCCTGAATCGGTTGACAGCCTCAGGTGGGAACTCCTCCGGGGGCTGGCGCCGCGCGCCGCTGCCGACATAATCGTCTTGACCCGCAACGCTCGAAGGAAACGCCATGGCCTCGGTCAACAAAGTCATCATCGTCGGCAACCTCGGCCGCGACCCCGAGGTCCGCTACACGCCCAACGGCAGCGCCGTCTGCAACGTCAGCGTGGCGACGACGCGCAGCTGGAAGAACAAGGAGTCGGGCGACAAGTCGGAAGAGACCGAGTGGCATCGCGTCGTCTTCTACGACAAGCTCGCTGAGATCGCCGGCGAGTACCTGAAGAAGGGGCGCTCGGTCTACGTCGAGGGCCGCCTGAAGACGCGCAAGTGGCAGGACAAGGACGGCGTCGAGAAATACACGACCGAGATCATCGCCAGCGACATGCAGATGCTCGGCAGCCGCGAAGGCATGGGCGGCGGAACGGCCGCCGCGGGTGGCGAGGACAGCGGCTACGGCGGCGGCGCGAACTACGAGCGCCCGGCGCCGGCGTCTCGCCCGGCCGCGGCGGCGGCGAACCGCCCGGCCGCGAAGTCGACGACCGGCTTCGACAACATGGACGACGACATCCCGTTCTGAAGGTCGGCCTCGCGACCCTGGGCGTCGAGTCGTCGACGCGAGCTCCGTCGCTCTAGCGAGCGCTTGCGTCGCGGGCGCGGCTCACTTCAAGCGCCGAGACTGCCGGCGCGCGATTGCCCCACGATTCGCGAACGAAGCTGAGCAGCTCGGCGACGTCGGCGTCGCTCAACCGGGTCGCGAACGGCGGCATGCCGAAGGGACGCGGGTTGCCCGCGGTCGTCGGCGGAAAGCCGCCCTCGAGGACGACGTGGACGAGGTTGGCGGGCGAGCGCATCGTCGCGGCCCGGCCGCCGGCGAGCGCGGGATACGCGCCCGGGACGCCCTGGCCCTGCTCGCCGTGACAAGCGACGCAGTGGTCGTGATAGAGCGTCGCACCGCGTTCGCTCGGTGCGACCGCCGTCCGCGCGCGTGCGTCGTTGTCGCTCTCGGGTGGAGTGGCGAGCGATTGCAGATAGGTCGCCATCGCCGCCGCGTCGGCGTCGCTCAGGTGCTGCGTGCTGTTGCCGACGACCTCGCTCATCGGACCCATGACGAAGCCGTTGGCGGCGACTCCCGTCTTCAGCAGGCGAACGACTTCGCTGCGCGGCCAGGCGGCGACACCGGCTTCCAGCGGCGAGGCGAGCGACGGCGCGTACCAGTTCTGCACCGGGATCAGCCCGCCTTGCAGGTCGAGCGTTCCGACCGTCGCGCCGAGCGCATTGCGCGCCGAGTGGCAGGCGTTGCAGTGGCCGAGCCCCTCGACGAGGTAGGCGCCGCGGTTCCACTCGGCCGAGCGCTGCGCGTCGACAGCGTAGCTCGCGGGCCGGAAGTAGAGGGCGCGCCAGACAGCCACCGCGACCTGCGTATCGAAGGGAAAGCGGAGCGCGTGGGCGCGGTTCGGCTGCTCGACCGGCGCCAGGCTTTGCAGATAGGCGAACATCGCGTCGGCGTCGTCGCGGCCGACGTGGGTGTAGTTCGGATAGGGGAATGCCGGGTAGAGGAGGCGACCATTCATCGAGCGCCCGCGATGCAGCGCGCG
The DNA here is from genome assembly GCA_035555295.1 of Caldimonas sp. GTDB lineage: Bacteria > Pseudomonadota > Gammaproteobacteria > Burkholderiales > Burkholderiaceae_C > Schlegelella_A. The sequence goes on along the minus strand of DATMGW010000037.1, from coordinate 10,605 downwards.
CCAGAACGCGTCGGCCGACCAGGCACCGAGCCCCGTGCGCGGATCGGGCGTCAGGTTCGAGCTGTAGACCGTGCCGAACGGCGTCTCGATGCCGCGGCCGCCCGCGTACGGGCGGCCGCCGCGCTCCGTGTGGCAGCCGAGGCAGTCGCCGGCCCGCGTCAGGTATTCGCCGCGGGCGAGCAGGGTGGCATCGGGCGACGACGTGCCCGCGGCGCGCGGGCGGACCACGTCCTCGCCGCGCAGGTTGAGCCACGCGACGAGCGCACCGACGCAGCCGATGGCGGCCAGCGCGCAGAGCGCAACGATTCGCGCGGCGCGGCCGAGCTTCATCGCGCCGCAGCGCCGGCTGGCGCGACGCCTCCGCATTCGAGCGGCGGGGCCGTCGCGAACGCGGCCGCCGGTTTCGCTCCGGCCGGAACCGGCTGCGTCGCCAGCCATGAGCCTATCGCAGCGATCTCCTCGGGCGCGAGGGCGCGCGCGACCTGGCTCATGCAATCGGGAGATTGGGCGCGGCGCTTGCCTTCGCGCCAGGCGCCGAGCTGTGCGTTGAGATAGTCGCGTGGCAGGCCGAGCAGACCGGGGACTGAAGGCGCCGTTCCGGTCAGCGCCGTGCCGTGACACGCGGCACATGCCGGCATGTGGCGCGACGCGTCGCCCTCGGTCACGAGGCGGACGGCAAGCGCTCGTTGCGCGTCGCTCGGCGCCGCGGCGGCGGGCGGCGCATAGGGAAGATCGAGCGCGGCGAAGTGCGCCGCGATCTCCTCGAGGTAGGCGTCGCCGAGCGGCGCGAGCAGGCGACTCATCAGCAGGTACGGCCGGCGCCCGTCGCGAAAGTTGAGGAGCTGGTTGTAGAGGTATCCCGCCGGCTTGCCGGCGATTCGCGGGTAGTAGCCGTCGGGCGCGGCGCGCCCCTGCGGCCCGTGGCAACCGGTGCAGGCGAGGACGCGTTGCGCCACCGTGTCCTCGAACGGCGCGGCGGCGAGCGACATCGTCGTCGCAGTCATGAGGACCAGTGCCGCCGCGACGCGGCGCGCCGCAGGTTCGCGGGTCACCCGCCTCGCCCGGGCTCGTGCACTTCGGCTGCCATCGCCACGGCGTCGCTGCCGGCGATGCCGGCGAGGCCACGCACGACGCCGTCGCGGTCGGCGGGCACCCGGTTCTGGCTCACCTTCCACTTGCCCGCGATCGACGTGACGACGATCTCGAGGCCGACGATCGCGCGCAGCATCGAGTCGATGTAGTCGACCGGCGCGTCGGTCACGGCCCACGGCGCGGGTTGGCCTGGCTGATTGGCGCGCTCGCGTTCGTGATGGTCGGTGAGGCGCGAAACGAAGGCGCGCAACCAGGCCGCGTCGTCGATGAAGCGAACCGTGCCGCGCGCCTGCACCATCACGTAGTTCCAGGTCGGCACCACCTTGCCGTGCTCGGCCTTGCTCGGGTACCACGCCGGCGAGACGTAGGTCTGCGCGCCCTCGAACACGACGAGCGATTCGACGTCGCCGCGCGCCTCGCGCCAGACCGGGTTGGCGCGGGCGACGTGGGCGCGCAGGATGCCGGCGCCGCCGGCCGGGTCGGCGTCGAGAAAGAAAGGCACGCTGTTCGCGTCGATGCCGCCAGGGCCCTGCGTCACGAGCAGGCCGAGCGGGTGCTCGCGGACGAGGCGCTGCAGGACTTCGGGGCGACTCTCGGCGAAGTGCGCAGGCAGGTACATCGACATGGCGTTGGGACTCGCGTCAAGTCATGGATTCGGCAACCGCGCGGGCGCGCTGCCCGTGCATCGATGCCGCGCCGATGACGGCGCCGCCGAGGCAGACTTCGCCGTCGTAGAGCACCGCCGATTGCCCCGGCGTCACGGCCCATTGCGGCGCATCGAAGCGCAGCTCGAGCCCGCCCGCGGCGTCGGCGGCGACGAGATCGCACGCCGCGTCGCTCTGACGGTAGCGCGTCTTGCCCGCATAGCGCCCGGGCGGCGGCGTCTGCCCGGCGATCCAGCTCGCATCGTCGGCAACCAGCGCGTCGCTGCGCAGCCAGGGATGGTCGTGCCCCTGCACGACGACCAGGACGTTCGCGGCAAGGTCCTTCGCGGCGACGAACCAGGGCGCGTGGTCACCGCCGCCGTACGCCGCTCGGCGTTCCTTGAGGCCGCCGATGCCGATGCCCTTGCGCTGTCCGATCGTGTAGAACGACAGGCCGACGTGCTCGCCGATCGTGCGACCTCGATCGTCTTGGATCGGCCCGGGCGTGTTCGCGAGGTAGCGATGGAGGAACTCGCGAAACGGCCGCTCGCCGATGAAGCAGATCCCGGTCGAATCCTTCTTCCGCGCGTTCGGCAGGCCGATCTCGGCGGCGATGCGGCGGACTTCGGTCTTTTCGAGCTCGCCGATCGGAAAGAGCGTTCGCGCCAGCTGCGCCTGCGTCAGGCGATGCAGGAAATAGCTCTGGTCCTTGCGCCCGTCGAGGCCCTTCAGGAGCTCGAATCGGCGTTCGGCGCCTTCGCGGATACGCGCATAGTGGCCGGTCGCGATCTTCTCGGCGCCGAGGCGCACGGCGTGGTCCAGAAAGGCCTTGAACTTGATCTCGGCGTTGCACAGCACGTCGGGGTTGGGCGTGCGGCCGACGCGGTACTCGCGCAGGAACTCGGCGAAAACCAAGCTGCGGTATTCGGCGGCGAAGTTGACGTGCTCGATCTCGATGCCGAGCACGTCGGCGACGCTCGCCGCGTCGAGGAAGTCCTGGCGCGACGAGCAGTACTCGTCATCGTCGTCGTCTTCCCAGTTCTTCATGAAGATCGCGACGACTTCGTTGCCGGCGCGCTTGAGCAGCCACGCCGCCAGCGCCGAATCGACACCGCCCGACAGGCCGACGACGATGCGGTGCTTGCGAGCGGAGGGCCGGGCGTCCATGAGCCTTCGCATCGTAGCGGCGAAGCCGATCGCAGAGGCGCGCAGGGCGATCGCGGCGTCGCGCCGACAATGCGCGGCGTGGAAGGAACGCACTCGATACCCAGGGCGACGATGGAGCTCGCGCCCGCATGAAGCGCTTCGCTCGCTACGCGATGGTCGGCGCCGTCGCGACGGCGGTGCACTACGCCATCCTCACCGCCTGCGTCGAGGCTTCCTTGCTCGCGCCGGAGCTAGCCGCGGCGCTCGGCGCCTGGGTCGGCGCGCAGGTCGCCTTCGCCGGCAACGCCCGCTTCACCTTCGACGGCGCGCCCGTCAATGTCGTCTCCTGGCTGCGTTTCCAGATCGTCGCCGTTCTCGGCGCGATCATCAGCTTTGCGATCGTCGGCGCCGGCGTTCGCGCCGGCTGGCACTACCTGCTCGCGCAGGTGCTCGCGACCGGTGTCGCGCTCGTCGTCACCTTCGAGATCAACCGGCGCTGGAGCTTTGCCACGCCGCTGCAACGCTGAAGCCGGCACCGGCCAGATCGTCGGCGAAGGCGGCGCTCGCCAGATAGGAGGCTTCACGCAGGCGCGCGTCGGCGATCGCATCCTCGCCACCGGCCCGGCCGCGGTTCGGATGGCAGAAGACGAGGCCGCCGCGCGGCGGAGCTGCGGCGAGCCAGGCTTGAACGAGGCGGCGATAGTCCGCGTCGCGAAAGTCGTAGACGCCGAGCAGCGCTGCGTTGTGGCGAATATTCTTCGCTTCGAGCAACCTCTGCAACTGGCGCCCACCAGTGCGCTCGATCAGCATGCGCTTGACGGCATGGCCGGGCCCGACGACGTGACCGGTGTTGCGGATCGCGGTCGACTGCGCCGCGGCCCGATCGGTCTCGAGCGCGCCCAGCACGAGGTCGCGGATGCCGGGCAAGTGGTGCACGTGCTGATGCCCGTCGATGAAGTCCGGCGGCCGGTCGAGCGCCGCGGCGAAGGCGTCGCGCTGCGCCCGCAGCTCGCTCGCCAGCGCGGCGCGCGGCAAGCGCCCGAGGTGGGCCAGGGCGATCAGTCGCGGCAGTGTCGGCAGGGTCGGCCAGAGGCGGGCCAGGTCGGCGCTGAGCGGTCGGCCTTCGCTCAGGTTGAAGTGCAAGCCCAGCTCGAGGCGAGTCGCGGGATCGAAGGTCGTCGCCAAGGCGCGGCCTTCGGCCGCCCACGCCGTCGTCGTCGTGATGCACGAAGCGCTCGAGAGCCTCCTGTCCGCGGCGAGCGCGGCGACGGTCTCGGCGATGCCGCCGACGAGACCGACGTCGTCGGCGCAGAAGGCGATCGTCCGCGCCGGCCTTGGCGCCGCCGCTGCGACCGGCGTGCCTACCAACCCTCGCCCTCGCCGCTGTCGTGGCGGACGAGGTAGACCGGGCGCTGCTTCACCTCGTCGAAGATACGGCCGACGTACTCGCCGAGGATGCCGATCGAGAGCAGCTGCACGCCGCTGAAGAACATCGCGCTGACGGCGAGCGTGGCGTAGCCGGGCACCTGCGAACCGGTCGTGTAGTGCTCGATGACGATCCACAGGCCGCCGACGAGCGCCGACAGGGCGATCATCGCGCCGACCGCGCTCCACAGGCGCAGCGGAAAGTTGGTGAAGGCCGTGAGCCCGGTCGCGGCGAGGCGGAACAGGCTGCGCAGCGGGAACGAGCTGTCGCCCGCGAAACGCGCCTTCGGCGCGTAGGCGACGGCGGCCGACGGGAATCCGACCCAGGCATAGAGGCCCTTCATGAAGCGGTTGCGCTCGGGCAGGCTCTTCAGGGCGTCGACCACCTTGCGGTCGAGGAGGCGGAAGTCGCCGGCGTCAGGCGGGATCGGCGCCCGCGAGCCGGCGTTGACGAGGCGATAGAACCAGCGCGTGCCGATCTTCTTCAGCCACGACTCGTCGTCTCGCGAGGTCCGCACGGTGTAGACCATGTCGGCGCCGCCGCGCCAGGCGGCGAGCATGTCGTCGATCAGCGCCGGCGGGTGCTGCAGGTCGGCGTCCATGAGGAGGACGATGTCGCCGCGCGCCCGATCGATCCCGGCGGTCAGCGCCGCCTCCTTGCCGAAGTTGCGCGACAGCGCGACGTAGCGGACTCCGCCGCGCGCCAGCCAGGGCGCGAGCGCGATCTCGGTCGCGTCGCTGCTGCCGTCGTTGACGACGACGATCTCCCAGCGATCGAAGCGCGCCCGCAACGTCGCGCTCAGCTCGTCGAGCAGGACCGGCAGGCTCTCGCTCTCGTTGTAGGCGGGAACGACGCAGCTGATCGAAGGTCGCGGGTTCGCGCGCGGCGGATTCATCGCGGCGAGCTCGCAGGGTCGGCAGGTGCGCAGCCGCCGGGCGGCACGCGCCAGAGCGACACGCGGTTGCCGCCCTGCGCCACCTGCGTCGCGCCGGGCAGCGCCGCGACGAGGGCCGCGTTGTCGGTCTTGGCGACGGCCCACAGCGGCGCCTTGCCGCAGCGCAGCGCCAGGCCGTGATCGGCGTCGAGGAGCAGCGTCGCGGCGAGCACCGGAGCAAAGGGCGCGGCCTCGGCCAGCTCGCGCTTCCAGTTGTCGCGCAACGCGATTGCAGGATCCTGCCAGGAGCTGATCACGGGAACGGGCTCGGCGAGACGGGCATGGAGCGGAATGTCGAAGAAGTATTCGCCGACGAAGACAACCGGATCGCCCGGGGCGCGCGAGCGTTGCAGCACGCGCGCCAGCGCCGTGTTGTCGCGGTCGTAGAAGATCGCATAGTAGGCGACCGCACCGATACAGATCAGCGCCGCGACGACGGCACTGGCGACGACCGGCCAAGCGGCACGAGCCGGCCCGTCGCGCCGGCCGGCGGCGATCGCGTCGGCGGCGAGCGCGGCGATTGGAAAGAGCACCGGCATGGCGTAGCCCACCGGCTTCGACTGCGGGATCGAGAAGAAGACCAGGACGACGCCGAGCCACGTCCACATGAGTTGCCGCCAGAGCCGGGCTTCGCTCGTCTCGCCGCTGCGCCCGCCGAAGGTCGAGCGCAGCAACCAGAGCGACCACGGCAGCACGAGTAGCGGAACGACGACGATGAAGAACCACCAGGGCTGGGGGTTGTTGAAGCCGCCCGCTGCGAAGCGCTCGAAGTGCTGGTAGACAAAGAAGAAATGCGCGAAGCCGGGATAGCGCCATTGCGCCGCGATGAACCAGGGCGCGGCAATGAGCGCGAAGACCGCGATCCCGGTCGGCGACAACAGGCGCAGGATCGTCCGGTGCTGGCCGGTCGCGACCAGCCAGGCGAGGATGACGAGCCCGGGCAGGGCGATGCCGATCAGCCCCTTCGCAAGCACGCCGAAGGCCATCGCCGCCCAGGCGCCGAGCAACGCGCCGCGATGCGCCTCGCCCAGGCGCATCAGCAAGGCGGCGTGGCCGGCGAGGATGATCGCCAGGGCGATGAACGCGGCGACGAGCATGTCGAGATTGGCGAATTGCGCGCCGGCGAAAAAGAACGGCTCGGTGAGCAGCACGAGCATCGTCCAGCGCGCCGATTGTTCGCCGAGCCAGCGGCGGCCGACGCCGTACAGCCCCGCCGCGCCGAGGAGGCCGGCGAACAGCGGCGCCAGCCGGGGCGCCCAGTCGTTCACGCCGAACACCTGCATCGACGCGGCGCAGAGCCAGTAGAAGAGCGGCGGCTTGTGAAAGAAGGGCAGGCCGTCTTCGGTCGGCACGATCCAGTCTCCCGAGCGCAACATCTCCCAGGCGACTCCGACATAGCGGCCTTCTTCGGGCAGCGTCAGCGGGCGCAGCGCGATCGAGAAGGCGAGCCAGGCAAAAGCGGCAACAGCGCCGACGAGAACGGGCGAGCTGCCGAGGCCGCCGCGCTCCGGCCGAAGCGCCGCCGTCATTGCCGATCGGTCGCGGGTCGGCACAACAACGGCATGAAGAGGAGCGCGCAGACCGTCCAGTCGACACTCGCCGACCACAGGGTCGCGCTCGCGAACTGGGCGCCCTGCGCGATCCGCACGATGCTGAAGAGAACTCCGGCGGCAATGCCGATGGCCAGACCCCGCCAGCGCCAGGCCGGCCGGCCCGCCGCCCAGCCGGCGAAGTAGAGGCCAAGCAAGGCATAGCCGCCGCCGGCATGCCCGCCCGGCAGGCAGTGGCCGGCGCTCTCGCGCGTCGCTGCCCAGAACGGCGCGCTTCGATCGGTGGCGTAGCCGACGACACCGCCGAACTCCAGCAGATCGGACGGGCAGTGCTGCGAGGTCATCGTTTTCAGCAGGTTGATGAGGAGCGGCCCGACCAGCATGCTGCCGCCGAGGGTCAGCAGGACGGCGCGCCACGGCTTCAGCGCCGGGACGACGGCGCCCGCCACGCCCGCGGCGATCGCGACGCCGCCGACCAGGATCGGCAAGCCGCGCGCGGCCTGGTGGCCGACGATGTCGAGCCAGGCGGAATGCTTCCAGGCGAACGATTGCGTCTGCGCATCGACGAACAGGCGCGTCAACGCCATGTCGAGCGGCCCGTGCTGGAGCAGCCATGCAGCGATGGCGAGCAAGGCGGGTATGAGGAGCAGGTGGCTTGCCGCAAGGGGAAGCACCGCCTCGGCGGGGGAGGCAGGCACGACGAGGTGCTTCGGCGCTTGGGGATCGACATCGCTCATGGGCGCCACCCGAGGCGGCGACACGGGGCAATCGCGTCTAGGGATTGTGCAAGAAGGGTGAGAGGGTCGTGCCGCGGCACGCGGGGCGGCACCTCAGAAGCTCTTCTTCCAGCCGACCGTCAGGCCGTGCGGCAGCAGGCCGACCGATAGCGCGGTCGAACGCGAATGCGTGTAGTAGCCGATCGCCGTGCCGATCGCGAAGCTGGCGAGCACGTCCGTTTGCCAGTGTGCCTGCGACTTGACGCGAGCGATCGCGTCATACGCCGGCAGCAGCTCGAGCGCCCACACGGCGGGATGATCGGCGCCGTACTCGAGGATGAAAGGGGTGACCGCGGTCGTGATCTCCACGACCTCGCCGCTCGGGAAGCTGTAGTGTCCGTGCCCCTGGAACCAGAGGCCCGGATCGCCGGTCTGGCTCGGACGGGCGCGAGTGAATATCACCTTCATGCCGGCCGCCGTGACGGCGCCGATGGCGAGCGAATCGACGGCCTGCCACGAGGTGTGGCCGTAGCGCGTATCGTCGCCCTCCCACAGGGCGCCGGCGATGACGACCAGCGGCGTCACGGCCTGCACGAACTTCTGATTGTTGCGGCTCCAGATGCCGGTGGCTTCGTCGGGGCCGAGGCGATGGTCGATGTCGAACGGGCCGGCCGCGGCGTGGCCCGGGGACAGGGCTGTGGCGGCGATGAGCACGGCCGCTGCGATCCGGCCCCGCCGGCGTCGCGTCGTCGATCCTTGCATGCGCGCGAGGCTAGGGCTCGGGCCATGAGCGATGCATTCCTGGAAAGTGAAAGATTCGTTAGACCGCCGAAGGCGGCGCGAGCTCGAGCGTGAATACGGTTCCGTTCGCAGCGCCATCCGGTGGCGAGCGGACGGCGAGCTTCCAGCCCTGCAGGTCGCACATCCGCCGCGCGATCGCCAGGCCGAGGCCACGCCGAGGCAATGCTGCGGACGCCGCGGCGTCGTCGGCGCGATGCCCCTGGTGATAGCGCTCGAAGACGTGCGGCAGCGCCGCCGCGGCGATGCCCGGGCCATCGTCGCGAAAGCTCAGCGAGCGGCGGTCCCCTTCGATCGTCAGCAAGGCGGGCGCCGCATGCTCGATGGCGTTGCGGACGATGTTGCGGCAGACGGTGAGCAGGGCTTGCCGGTCGACGACGGCCGAGGCATCGGCGCCGATCTCGATGGCGACCCGCAGCTCGCGCGCGGCGGCGCGATCGGCGAGCGCGTCGCAGGCGGTGCGCACGCATTCGCGAAGGTCGACCGCTTCGGCGGCGGTCGCGCGTCCGGCGCTCGACGACAGCGTCGATTCGGTAGTGGCGATGATCTCGTCGACCGCGGCCATGATCCGTTCGGCGCGCTGCCGCTCGGCCGGCGCGAGGTCTGCTTCGAGGCCGATCAGCTCCGCGTCGGTGCGGATCGCCGTCAGCGGCGTGCGGATCTCGTGGTCGAGGTTGGCTGCGAACTCGCGCTCGCGCGCGACCGTCTCGTCGACACGATCGCGAAATCGGTTGAAGGTCTCCATGAGGATCGCCGCCTCGTCGGGCGAGGACGCGCCAGAGGCGGGCGGCTGCGCCGCCCAGCGGGCGATGCTGCGCGTCGCCTCGACGATCGGGCCGACCGCGATCGCGGCGACGCCGCGAGCGAGAAAGGCCGTCGCCGCGACGCAGAAGCCCCAGAGCGCGAGCAGGGTCAGGCCGAAGCGGTGCACGCGCGCTTCCGAAGCCGTGGCGTCGAGGACGACGCTGAGCCGGCCGTCTTCCGTGTCGACGACCGCGACGTGCCAGACCCGGCCGCCCGGCGCCATTTGGTAGAGGCCGGGAACGAGGCTCTTCAGGCTGTCGGGCAACGCCGCCGCACCTTCGCCGCCGCGCGTCAGGTACGCCGTCACCCGCGACGAGGCGTTCAGCGGCCCGACCGGCATCAACCCCGGCTTCACCGTGAGGTCGATCAGTTGCTGCACCTCGCGGCGCAGCATCTCGTCGGTCAGGTCGTCTTCCTGGACGTGCATCGCGAAGTAGGCGAGCACCGTCTGCAGGCCGACCAGGAGCGCGACCGTCATCGTCACCGCCCAGACGACGCGCTGGGTGAGCGTGAAGCGGCGCCACGCCGGCAGCGTCATGGGACCCCCAAGACACCACACGGCGGCCCTCCGAGGGGGCGCGAGCGCCTTGGGAACGGCCCGGCGGCGCTCATGGGCTGCTGGCCTCGCGATGGACGATGCGGTAGCCGACTCCGTGCACGGTCTCGATGCCGTCGAAGCCGGCGTCGCCGAGCGCCTTGCGCAGCCAATGGACCTGGCTGCGCAGGGCATCGGGGTGCGGAAGCGACCGATCCCACAGCGCCTGCTCGATCTGCTGCCGGCGCACCAGCTGGCCCGGCCGCTGCAGCAGAAGCTCGAGGAGCTGCGCCGCTTTCGGCGTCAGGTGCACCGGCGCTTCGCCGACGCGCGCTTCGCGCTCGACGCTGTCGAAAGCGAGCGGGCCGAGCCGGCGCACCGGGTCGACGACGCCCTTGTCGCCGGCCCGGTTGAGCAGGGCGCGCATGCGCGCCTCGATCTCGGCCAGCGCGAACGGCTTGGTGACGTAGTCGTCGGCGCCGTGCTCGAAGCCGGCCAGCTTGTCGCTGAGGTCGCTGCGCGCCGAGATCACGAGCACCGGCGTGGCGACGCGCAGCTCGCTGCGCAGCCGCTGCAGGAAGGCGAGCCCGCCGAGGCCGGGCAGGCCGATGTCGAGAAGGACGATGTCGAAACGCTCGACGCTGCAACGGTGCAGCGCCGCCTGGCCGTTGTAGACCACCTCGACGTCGAAACCCCTGCGCTCGAGAAAGGTGAACAGGTTGGTGGCGATCGCGTAGTCGTCTTCGGCGATGAGGACGCGCGGCGAGGCCATGCGGCGATGCTAGTGCGAAGAGCAGGCCCGGCTTTCTTGTAAGCTCTTGCTTCTGGCTGGGGGGACGAGAACATGTTGATCGGGGTGCCGCGCGAAACGGCAAGCGGCGAAACTCGGGTCGCCGTCACGCCGGAGACGGCGAAGAAGCTGAAGGCCCAGGGGCAGACGATCCGCGTCGAGTCGGGCGC
>DATMGW010000036.1:0-2885 GCA_035555295.1 Caldimonas sp. | reverse complement strand
CATGCGCGCCGCGTTGCGCGTGTTGCGCAGGGCGATCTCGACGAGGCGGCGATCGTCGGCTCGCTCCGCCACGTCGGCCCAGCGGCCGTCGAGCGTCTCGAGGCAGGCGACCGTCGCCGTCAGCGGCGAGCGCAGGTCGTGCGACAGGTTGCTGACGCCTTCGCGCCGGAAGTGATCGGTGCGGCGCAGCGCGTTCCACTGCCGTCGGCAGACGTCGAGCAGCATCTCGAAGGCGCTCGTCAGCTGGCCGAACTCGTCTTTCGTCGGCGCCGGCAAGGGGCTCGTCGGCGCCACCGTGAGACCCTCGGCGAGGCCGCGCTGCGACAGCGTGGCCAGCGCCTGGGTGAGCGTCTTAAGAGGCTGCGTGACGGCCGAGATGATGAGCAGGGCGAGCAGCGTCGTGAACGCGACGACGGCGACGATCAACCCCATCACCGGACGCGCGAAGCTGCTGCGCAGCACGTCCCAGCGGCCTTCGGGAAGCTGCTGCGTGTGCAGCACGAGGTACAGGTAGCCGGCGTTCGGCGACGCGCCGCGCGCGATCGCCCTACGCACCGGCTTGGCGACGATGACCGCCCCCGCGTCCATGCGCTCCGGGTCGTCGCCCATGACATACGACGTGTCCATCTGCTCGATCGATTCGCGCACCGGACCCAGGGCGACGCGAAAGCCCGGTGCCAGCACGGCCGGCCCGGTCTTGGCGAGCACTGTGCCGTCGTTGTCGAGCAGGTAGAGCTCGGTGTTCGGCTCGAACAGGACGAGACCGCGCAGCCAGCGCTGGAATTCTTCCGGGTTGCGCTCGTGCAGGTCGAAGATGTTGCCGTACATGCTCACGACGCGGCCGAGAAAGACCATGCCGCGCCGATACGCGGTCTCGTTCTCGAAGCGCTGGAATGCGTAGACGACCGTCGCGACGACGAGCAGCGCCGTGACCAGGCCGGTGGCGAAGACCGTCAACGCGAGCTTGAGTCGAACGGTCATCCGCTTTTCAGCCCGGGGCGTCGCGCATCTTGTAGCCGGCGCCGCGGACCGTCAGGATGAGCTCGGGCCGCATCGGGTCGGCCTCGAGCTTGTTGCGCAGGCGGTTGATGTGCGTCGTCACCGTGTGCTCGTAGCCGTCGTGCGTGTAGCCCCAGACCGCGTCGAGCAGCTGGCCGCGCGAGAACACGTGGCCGGGGTGCGACGCGAAGTGCAGCAGCAGGTCGAACTCGAGCGCCGTGAACTCGAGCGAGGCGCCGCGAAAGCGCACCTGGCGCTTGGCCGGCAGGATCTCGAGGCCGCCGTTGCGGATCGTGCGGCCGTCGCCGCCGGCGTTCGCCTGGGCGGCGCGCAGCAGATCGGCGCGGCGCAGCAACGCCTTGACGCGCGCCAGCAGCTCGGCGAGCGAGAACGGCTTGGTCAGGTAGTCGTCGGCGCCGAGCTCGAGGCCCAGGACCCGGTCGAGCTCGGTCGATTTCGCCGTCAGCATCAGGATCGGCATGCTGCGTCCGCGCGCACGCAAGGCCTTGCAGACCTCGAGGCCGTCGAGCCCCGGCATCATCAGGTCGAGCACGAGCAGGTCGCTGGCATGCTCGCTCTGGCTTGCCAGCGCGGCCGAGCCGTCGGCGACGGCGTCGACCGCGTAGCCGGCGCTGCGCAGGTTCATGACCAGGAGCTCGCGGATATCGGTCTGATCTTCGGCGACGAGGATCGAGGCGGCAGGCATGAGCGATTGTCTCGTTCTCACCACCGTTCTTACAACGATGTGATCTGGCTGTGATGTTCCGCGATGTCGGCGCGAGACGCGGCGGCCACAGTGGCGGCACCGAATTCCAGAGAGTCTCCATGCACGCCACCGCCTTGCCCGCCCGCTTCGTTTCCGCCCCGCGCCCCGCGCACGCCGAGGCGAGCGCAGGCACGCCCTCGTTGGCGATCGCCGACGTGGTCGCCCATCGCGCCTACCTCGTCCGCTTCGCGGCGCGCCGCCTGCGCGATCCGGTCCTCGCCGAGGACGCCGTCCATGACGTCTTCGAGGCCGTGCTCTCGGGCCGCGCCTCGTTCGGTGGCCGTGCCGCGCTGCGCTCCTGGCTGACGGCGGTGCTGAAGAACAAGATCGTCGATGCGATGCGCCGCACGCGGACGCACGAATCGCTCGAGAGCGACGACGACGGCGCGTCGAGCGAAGGCGCGCACAGCGTCGCCTGCCCGCGTCCCGGTCCCGACGAGATCGCCGAACAGCGGCAGCGGCTCGCCCGCACGCTGGCCGGAATCGAGGCTCTGCCGCGCGGCCTGCGCGACGCGATGCGGATGCGCGTGCTCGAGGAGCTTCCGGCCGGCGAGGTATGCCGCGAGCTGGGCATCAGCGAAGAGAACCTGTTCGTACGCGTGCACCGGGCGCGCAAGCACCTGCTCTCCTGAGAATCGATCCGTCTCGTCAGATCATCGCCGCCGGGTCGAAATCCTCGGCCGCAAAGCGCGTCACCTTGCGCGGCAGCAGGTAGACGGCCGAGCCGCTCGCCAGGCCGAGCCGGTCGCGCAAGGCGATCCAGTCGGCGCGCGCCATTTCGACGTCGACGGAGCTCTGGTCGGCGCTGCGCTTGAACTCGAGTCGCGTGTTCGGCCCGACGGTGAGCACCTGCGCGAGCGTCGCCGCGAACGCTCCTGGTTCGGCCGACGCCACGACGTCGAGCTCGTGCGGGCGAACGAAGCTCACTTCGCCGGCCTTCGCGCCGCCTTGCCCGAGGCGGCCGTGGAACAGGTTCACGTCGCCCAGGAACTGCAGCACGAAGGGCGTGGCCGGGTGGTCGTAGACCTCGCTGGGCGCGCCCTGCTGCTCGATCTTGCCCTGGTTCATGACCACGACGCGGTCGGCCACCTCCATGGCCTCTTCCTGGTCGTGCGTGACG
>DATMGW010000035.1:0-10091 GCA_035555295.1 Caldimonas sp. | reverse complement strand
GTCCTGAAGCGGCAGTTCGAGGAAGGCAGCGACGTGCGCGCCGGCCAGCCGCTGTTCCAGATCGAGGCGGCGCCGTACCAGGCGACGCTGGCGACGGCGCAGGCGGCGCTCGCCCGCGCCCAGGCGAACGTGACGCAGGCGACCGCGCAGGCCGAGCGCTACAAGCCGCTGCTCGAAGCGAACGCGATCAGCAAGCAGGATTACGTCAACGCCATCGCGGCGCAGAAGCAGGCCGAGGCAGACGTCGCGGCGGCGAAGGCGGCGGTGCAAAGCGCCCAGATCAATCTCGCGTACACGTCGGTGACGGCGCCGATCTCGGGCCGCATCGGCCGCGCCCTGGTCACCGAAGGCGCGCTGGTCGGCCAGGGCGAGGCGACGCCGCTGGCGCTGGTGCAGCAGATCAATCCGATGTACGTGAACTTCACGCAATCGACGACCGAGGTGCTCAAGCTGCGCCGCGCCATCGCCAGCGGCAAGTTCAAGCGCACGAGCAACGCCGCCGCGGCGAGCGTGCGCATCGTCCTCGAAGACGGCAGCGAGGTTCCGCAGCCCGGCAAGCTTCTCTTTTCCGACCTGACGGTCGACCAGAGCTCGGGCCAGATCACGCTGCGCGCCGAGGTCGCGAACCCGAGCGGGCTGCTGCTTCCCGGAATGTACGTGCGGGTTCGTCTCGAGCAGGCGGAGACGCCGACCGGCATCCTCGTTCCGCAGCAGGCCGTCCTGCGCGGCTCGACCGGCGACAGCGTCATGGTGGTGAGCAGCGACGGCAAGGTCGCGCCGCGTCCGGTCAAGGTCGGTACGGCGCAGGGCGGCATGTGGATCATTCTCGAGGGCGTCGCCCCCGGCGAGATGGTGATGGTCGACGGCTTCCAGAAGCTGCGCGGCGCCGCGCCGGTCAAGCCCGTGCCGTGGCAGCCTGCGGGCGCCGCCGCTTCGGTGCCGACGGCGATCGCGCCGGCGGCGAGCACCGCGTCGGCGGCCCGCTGAGCCCGCCGGATGGCGCAGTTCTTCATCGACCGGCCCATCTTCGCGTGGGTCATCGCCTTCTTCATCCTCGTCTTCGGCGGCGTCGCGATCAAGCAGTTGCCTATCGCCCAGTACCCGACCGTCGCGCCGCCGTCGATCGTCCTGACGGCGACCTACCCGGGCGCCTCGGCGCAGACGCTCGAGGACAGCGTCATCAGCGTCATCGAGCAGGAGATGAACGGCTCGCCGGGGCTCATCTACCTCGAGTCGGTGAGCCAGTCGAATGGCGTCGGCCAGATCACGCTGACCTACGAATCGGGGAGCAACGCCGACCTCGCGCAGGTCGACGTTCAGAACCGCCTATCGCGCGCCGCGCCGCGCCTGCCCGCGGCGGTGACGCAGCAGGGCGTGCGCGTCGACAAGGCGAGATCGAACTTCCTCCTCTTCACGATCCTGTCGTCGAGCAACGGCGCGCTCGACCCGATCGCCCTCGGCGACTACGCGTCGCGAACGGTGCTGCCCGAGATCCAGCGCATCCCCGGCGTCGGCCAGGCGCAGCTGTTCGGCACCGAGCGCTCGATGCGCATCTGGATCGACCCGGCCAAGCTGGTCGGCTTCAACATGTCGAGCAACGACGTCGTCGCCGCGATCCGCGCCCAGAACGCGCAGGTCTCGTCGGGGATCATCGGCGACCTGCCGATCGTCCAGGGGACGCCGACCAGCGCCACTGTCGTCGTCGCCGGCCAGCTGACCTCGGTCGAGGAGTTCGGCCAGATCGTGCTGCGCGCCAACACCGACGGCTCGATCGTCAAGCTCTCCGATGTCGCCCGGATCGAGCTCGGCGGCCAGACCTACGCCGTCTCGGCGCGGCTCAACGGCAAGCCTTCGACCGGCATCGGTGTGCAGCTCTCGCCGACCGGCAACGCGCTGGCGACGGCCGACCGGATCCGCGCCCGCATGGGCGAGCTGGCGCGGTACTTTCCGCCCGGCGTGCAGTGGAGCATCCCGTACGACAGCTCGCGTTTCATCCGCATCTCGATCAGCCGCGTCGTCGAGACGCTGGTCGAGGCGGTGATCCTCGTCTTCCTGGTGATGTACCTGTTCCTGCAGAGCCTGCGCTACACGCTGATCCCGACCGTCGTCGTGCCGGTGTCGCTGTTCGGCGCCTTCGGGATCATGCAGGCCTTCGGCTACTCGATCAACGTGCTGACGATGTTTGCGATGGTGCTCGCCGTCGGCATCCTCGTCGACGACGCGATCGTCGTCATCGAGAACGTCGAGCGCATCATGAGCGAGGAGGGCCTGAGCCCGCGCGACGCGACGAAGAAGGCGATGGGCCAGATCACGGCGGCGCTGGTCGGCATCAGCACGACGCTCGTCTCGGTGTTCCTGCCGATGGCGTTTTTCGCCGGCTCGGTCGGCAATATCTATCGCCAGTTCTCGCTCGTGATGGTGAGCTCGATGCTGTTCTCCGTCTTCCTCGCGCTGTCGCTGACGCCGGCCCTGTGCGCGACCTTCCTCAAGCCCGTCGAGGCGGGGCACAAGCAGGCCAAGCGCGGCCCCTTCGGCTGGTTCAATCGCGGCTTCAAGGCGACGACGCACGGCTACGAAGGCTGGGTCGCGTGGATCCTGCGCCGCACCGGCGCCATGCTGATCGCGTTCGTGGTCGTCGTCGCCTTCGTCGGTTTCATGTTCCTGCGCCTGCCCGGCTCGTTTCTGCCGACCGAGGACCAGGGCTACCTGATCGCCAACGTGCAGTTGCCGCCGGGAGCGACGCAATCGCGAACGCTCGCGGTCATGGAGCAGGCCGAAGGCTTCTTTCTCAAGCAGCCCGAGGTCGACCAGATGGTCAGCGTGCTCGGCTTCAGCTTTTCGGGTAGCGGCCAGAACGCGGCGCTCGCCTTCGTGACGCTGAAGCCATGGGACGAGCGCAAGGGCGCCGAGCATTCGGCGCCGGCGATCGCCGGCCGCGCCTTCGCCGCTCTGTCGAAAGTGCGCGACGCCTTCGTCTTCGCCCTCGTTCCGCCGGCGATTCCCGAGCTCGGCACCGCCACGGGCTTTGCCTTTCGCCTCGAGGACCGCGGCGGCAACGGCCACGCCGCGCTGCTCGCGGCGAGGAACCAGATGCTCGGCATGGCGACGCAGAGCAAGGTGCTCGCCGGGGTTCGCCCCGACGGCCTCGAAGACGCGCCGCAGCTGCAGCTCGACATCGATCGCGATCGCGCCAGCGCCCTCGGCGTCTCGTTCGACAACATCAACGCCGTGATCTCGACGGCGCTCGGCTCGGCCTATGTCAACGACTTTCCGAACGCCGGGCGGCTGCAACGCGTCGTCGTCCAGGCCGACGCCCCCGATCGCATGCAGGCCGACGACCTGCTGCGCCTGAACGTCGTCAACAACCAGGGCAAGCCAGTGCCGCTGTCGGCCGTGGCGACGACGCGCTGGATCACCGGGCCGATCCAGACGATCCGCTTCAACGGCTATCCGGCGATGCGCATCGCCGGCGACGCCGCGCCCGGCTACTCGACCGGCGACGCGATGGACGAGATGGAGCGCCTCGCCGGGCAGCTGCCGGCAGGCTTTGCCTTCGAGTGGACGGGGCAGTCGCGCGAGGAGCGCCTCTCCGGCTCGACGGCGACGATCCTGATCGCCTTCTCGCTCCTTGCCGTCTTCCTGTGCCTTTCCGCGCTGTACGAGAGCTGGTCGATTCCGTTCGCGGTGCTGCTTGCCGTGCCGCTCGGCGTGCTCGGCGCCGTGATCGGCGCAAGCCTGCGCGGCATGCCGAACGACGTCTTCTTCAAGGTCGGCCTGATCACAGTGATCGGCCTGTCGGCGAAGAACGCGATCCTGATCATCGAGTTCGCGAAGGACCTCTACGCGCAGGGCAAGGGCCTGATCGAAGCGACGCTCGAGGCCGTCCACCTGCGCTTCCGGCCGATCCTGATGACCTCGATCGCCTTCATCCTGGGCGTGCTGCCGCTCGTCGTCTCGTCGGGCGCCGGCTCGGCGAGCCAGCGCGCCATCGGCACCGGCGTGATGGGCGGAATGATCACGGCGACGGCGCTTGCCGTCTTCTTCGTCCCGGTCTTCTTCGTCGTCGTGCGCCGCATCTTCAAGGGCGGCGGAAAGCGCGGCGAGACGCCGCCGAAAGCAGCGCCCGATGCCGCCGTCGCGGCGCCGTCGCGCAACGAAGATGGAGGCGGCGGCCATGCCTGATCGCCTCTGCGCACGCCGCGTCGCGCTCGTCGCCGCGCTCTGCGTCGGCCTGGGCGGCTGCGCGTCGCTGATCCCGCACTACGAGCGCCCGGCCGCGCCCGTCGCCGCGAGCTACGCTCCGGAGATGACGCCGGCCGCCGGCGCCGCTGCCGAGGCCGCTGCCGAAATCGAATGGCAGCGCTTCTACAGCGATGCGCGCCTGCAGCGCCTGATCGAGCTGGCCTTGGCGAGCAACCGCGACCTGCGCATCGCCGTGCTCAACATCGAGCAGGCGCGCGCGACGTACCAGGTGCGGCGCGCCGACATCCTGCCGAGCGTCGGCGTCGGCGCGACGGCGTCGCGCGCGCCGAATGCCTTCGGCAAGCTCGGCGAGACCTACGCCGTCGGCCTTGCCGTCTCGAACTACGAGCTCGACCTGTTCGGCCGCGTCCACGACCTGAGCGAGGCCGCGCTCGACCAGTACCTCGCCACCGCGGAAGCGCGCAAGACCGTGCAGATCAGCCTCGTCGCCTCGGTGGCGACGACCTACCTGGCGTTCCTCGGCGACGACGAGCAGCTGCGGGTGACGCGGCAGACGCTGGCGACGCGCGAGGAATCGACGCGCCTGACAAAGCTGCGCTTCGACAACGGCGCATCGTCCGAGCTCGACTACCGGCAAGCCGAGTCGCTGCTCGAAGGCGCGCGCGCCACGCTCGCGCAGGGGTTGCGCCAGCGCGCCCTCGACGAGAACGCGCTGACCCTGCTCGTCGGCCAACCGCTCCCTTCCGACCTGCCGCCGCCCGTGCCTCTCGACGCGCAGCGCATGCTCGCCGACCTGCCCGCAGGGCTGCCCGCCGACCTGCTCGAGCGCCGCCCCGACATCCGCGCCGCCGAGCAGCAGCTGCTCTCGGCCAACGCCAACATCGGCGCGGCGCGCGCCGCGTTCTTCCCGCGCATCACGCTGACGGCGCTGGGCGGCACGGCAAGCACCGAGCTCTCGGGCCTGTTCAAGAGCGGCAGCTTCGCGGTGACCGGAACGGCGCAGCTGCTGCAGCCGATCTTCGACGCCGGTCGCAACCGCGCCAACCTCGAGGTCGCCACGGCGAGTCGCGACATCGCCGTCGCGCAATACGAGAAGTCGATCCAGACGGCGTTTCGCGAAGTCGCCGATGCGCTCGCCGGCCGTGCCACGCTCGGCGAGCAGCTGCGCGCGCAGGCGGCGCAGACGAACGCGCTCGCTGTTGCCTATCGCCTCGCCGACTTGCGCTATCGCGCCGGTGCCTCGAGCTATCTCGACTCGCTAGACGCGCAGCGCACGCTCTTCCTGGCGCAGCTGGCGCTGATCCAGATGCAGGCGGCGCAACTGCAGAACACCGTGGCGCTATACCGCGCGCTCGGTGGCGGCTGGAAGGAAGGATCTGCAGCGACCGCGGCTCGTTGAACGCGTCGAGAAGCGCGATTCACTTCCCGCCGAGACCGTGTCGCCGGGCGTCGGCGACCTTGTCCAGGCATTTCTTCTGCGCGATGTCATCAGTTATCCGGAAGCACTCCTCGCGTTGGCGCGCCCAGTAGGCATCGTCCGAGGACTCGGAGGACATGCCCTCCAGCTTCACTCCGCCGGCGCAACCCGCGAGAAGAATCGCAGGAAGCCAGATCAGTATTGCCCGTGTCATTTCGCCTCTCCCGATGTGAGAGGGCTGCGCCACGCCCTCAGGTACCGCGCAGGCTCGCCGTAGACGACGCGGCGTCAGTCTAGGCCATGCGCTACGCCGCGGCGCGCTCCTTGGTTGCGATGGCGCGCCGCTTCGAGAAATCCGCAACGCCGATTTCTTCAGCTGCTCGCCCAGGAAGTCCAGCATCTGTTGCATCGACTTCTGGTTGCCGGAGTCGCTGAAGCCGTGCCCCTCGCCTTGCAGCTCCACCAGCGTCGCCGCAACGCCGAGCACCTTCAGCTTCGCGGCGAGGCGCCGCGACTGGTCGACGGGAACGAGCGCGTCGTCGCTGCCGTGAAAGAAGAGAAACGGCGGTGCCTCCGCGCTCGCGTAGCTGATCGGCGACGCCTTCCGGTAGGCATCGGGCCGCTCCGCGAACGACCCACCGAGGAACGGGGCGATGACCTCGGTCTCCAGGTCGCGGGGCCAATCGCGGGTCGAGAAATCGGTCGGCCCGAAGAAGCTCACGACGGCCTGGACCCGGCTCGACTGCCCGGCATTGCCGCCCGTGCCTTCGAGCCCGTCTTCCTTGCGCACGACGCCGAGCATCGAAGCCAGATGGCCGCCCGCGGAAAAGCCGACCGCGCCGATGCGATCGGCGCGGATGCGGTACTGCGCGGCATGGGCGCGAAGCCAGCGCACCGCCGCCTTGCAATCCTCGACCGGGGCGGGAAAGCGCGCCGCAGGCACGAGCCGGTAGTCGACGCTGACGCCGACGTAGCCCAGGCGCGCCATGCCTTCGATGAAGTGGTTCATCTGCTGGCGCTTGCCGGCCCGCCAGCCTTCGCCGTGCAGGAAGACGACGGCAGGAAAGGGGCCGCTCCCTGCCTTCGGCATCGCCAGGTCGAGTTTCAGCTCGGTGTCGCCGACCTTCGCATACGTGAGGTCCCGTTCGACCGAGATCTCTGCAGCGGGACCGTGCTGCACGGCGACGAGAAGCAGCAGTGCGACGGCGGCGAGGGCCGCGGCCGCGAGGACCAGGCCGCGCTTTCGCATGGCTCACGTGCCCTCTCGCTCACGACTGAAGCTCTCCTTCGTGCTGAGAAAAGCGTAGGCGAGCGGCAGCGTCGTGAACAGGGCGATCTCTGAGGAGACCGTCAGCCAGGTCGCCGCTGCGAGGGCCACGCCGAGCGAGAGCAGGACGACCGAGCCGACGCGCAGCGCGGCAAGGCGTGACTGGTATGCGGCCGCCAGCGTGAAGCAGAGAAACGGCAGCACGAACAGCCAGCGGAACCACCACGGTCGAGCGCCCTCCGTCAGCACGAATGCGAAAGTGCTCTTGGGCGTCACGCCCGGCACATTGCCTTCGAACAGGAGCAAATACCAGACGACGAGCACGGCGATCGCCGGGAGCAGGTAGAGCAAGCCCGCCTTGGTGTGGAAGCGCATGCTCGGAGCCTAGACCTGCGCGGTGCGTCCGCGAGCGCGCTCGGTCGACGAGGCCCGCTGCTTCGAGACTTCTGCAACGGCAGGCGTGCGGTTCAGGCGTCGTTCACCGAAGAGCCCGACACGCTTCTGCCGTAGGTCACGGCGTTACGCACCGCGGTCGGCGCCCGCGAGTGCGAGGGCCCTTGCAGCCTCATCGTGGGCACTGCGCGCGCTGACACCCTCTGGATGGGCGACGAGGAACCGCAAGAGCGGCTCAATGAAGTGATCGTAGGTAGGGACGGCCACGATGCCGAATGTTGTGCGGGAGATGCGCAGGGGATCTGGCGCAACTTGACGACAGCGAATTGTCCGACGTCACTGTTCTCTTCGCGGCCGGTTCGTGGTCGATCCGGATATCCGCATCAATCACACCCAAACGCTTCGGCCCTGATGGGTGCATAGGGTTCCAGAGCGCGTCGATGGCCGCACCGACAGCTCAAACCTTCGCCACCGCAACCAACGCCTCGAACTCCGCCGCCCGCTTCTCCTTCCATCCCGCGATCGCCGCCGCCATCTCGCCGGTGTCGAAGATCGCGCTTTGCAGCAGCGTCATCTGGTGCAACGCCGAAGCGGTCGAGTGATCGCGCGCGTGATTGAGCGCGAGCTTGGTGCCGGCGATTGCGAGCGGCGACTTCGACGCGATCGTCTTCGCCAGCGTCATCGCCCGATCGAGCAGCGCCGCGGCGTCGGGCAGCACGGCGTTGACGAGGCCGACGGCCAGCGCGCGCTCGGCGCCCATGCGCTCGCCCGTGTAGGCCATCTCGCGGGCGATGCCTTGCGGCACGATCTTCGGCAGGCGTTGCAGGCTGCCCAGGTCGGCCGCCATGCCGATCGTGATCTCCTGGACTGTGAAGAACGCGTCGGCGCTGCACAGGCGGATGTCGCATGCGGTGGCGAGGTCGAGGCCGCCGCCGATGCAGCCGCCCTGGATCGCGCAGACGATCGGAAAGCGCGCTTCGTCGAGGGCGGTGAAGCAGTCCATGAGCTTCTTCAGCGATTCCTGGAAGGCGAGCCGGTCGCGCGCCGTCTGCACGCCGAGCATCGCGGCGTCGCTGGCGAAGACGTCGAGCGCCATGCCGGCGCAGAAGTGCTTGCCGGTCGACGAGATGACGAGGGCGCGCGTCGTGCCTGCGTCGCTCAGGCGCTGCACCGCGTCGCGGACGTCGGGGAAGAAATCGAGCGTCATCGTGTTCATGCGCTCGGGGCGATTGAGTTTCATGTGCGCGACACCCAGGTCGTGCGACAGTTCGAAGAATTCGCTGTGATGGTCGTCGTTCATGGCGTCGGAGGATGAAAGAGTGGTGGAAGTCGTAGACAAGTCGCTTGAAACGTATGACAAGCTCGCGCTGCGCGGGCGCGAATGGCCGCCGCTCGGCAGCGGCGAAGCGAGAGGGACGATTGTCGTCGTCCACGGCCTCGGCGAGCACATCGGCCGCCATGCGCACGTCGCCGAATTCCTCGTCGCGCGCGGCTGGCGCGTCGTCGCCTACGACCAGCGCGGCCATGGCCGCAGCGGCGGCGAGCGCGGCCGGCTGCACGGCGCCGACGACCTGCTCGTCGACCTGGCGCTCGTCGTCGACTCGGTCCGCGCCGAGCACCCCGGACCGCTCGTGCTCCTGGGACACAGCCTGGGCGGCCTCGTCGCGGCACGCTTCGTCGCCGGCGCGCTACAGGCTCCGGTCGCGCCCGCGTGGTCCCGGCCGGTCGATGCCCTCGTCATGTCGTCGCCGGCGCTCGACGCCGGAATGAACGCGGTGCAGAAAGTGCTGCTCGCGGTGCTCGGGCGGATCGCGCCGGACCTGGGGGTCGGCAACGGCCTCGACCGGCAAGGGATCTCACGCGACGCGGCGGTCGTCGCCGCCTACGAGGCCGACCCACTGGTCCACGACCGAGTCACTCCGCGCCTGGCCCGTTTCGTCGCCGACGCAGGCGCCATCGTCGCGTCGCTCGCGCCGCGCTGGACGGTGTCTACGCTCCTGCTCTACGCCGGCCAGGATCGCCTCGTCGCGCCCGCCGGAAGCGCGGCGTTCGCGGCGGCGGCGCCGAAAAGCGTCGTCACGGCGCAAGCCTTCGCGCCGCTTTTTCACGAGATCTTCAACGAACCCGAGCAGGCCGAGGTGCTATCCGTCCTCGGCGCCTGGCTCGATACACTGTCCTTTTCGCATTTCAGCCTCAGGAGCCCGCGATGAACGCACGCGATCCTTCCCTGCCGGTGCAGGACGACGAAGCCGAGCAACTGCGCCACTACGCCGACCGTGTCTGGGACGACGAGATCGTCCCGGCGATCACCCACTACATCGCGGTGCCGGCGAAGAGCCCGATGTTCGACGCCGAATGGAGGGAGCACGGCTACATCGACAGCGTCGTCCGCGACGCGGCGGCCTGGGTCGAGAAGCAGAAGGTCGCCGGAATGAAGCTCGAGGTGATCCGCCTCGAAGGGCGTACTCCCGTCATCTTCTTCGACGTTCCGGCGACGCGCCCGGGCGGCAACGGCGCCGGCGCGGCGACGGTCTGCCTGTACGGCCACCTCGACAAGCAGCCCGAATTCAACGGCTGGAAGAGCGGCTTCGGCCCGTGGACGCCGCGCTACGAAGGCGGCAAGCTGTACGGCCGTGGCGGCGCCGACGACGGCTACGCGATCTACGCCGCGATCACCGCAATCCAGGCGCTCGACAAGCAGGGCATTGCCCGGCCGCGCTGCGTCGGTATCGTCGAGACCTGCGAGGAAAGCGGCTCGCCCGACCTGCCGTTCTACATCGATGCCTTGCGCGAGCGGCTCGGCCAGGTCGG
>DATMGW010000034.1:0-3379 GCA_035555295.1 Caldimonas sp. | reverse complement strand
CGGGCGGCCCGCCGAACAACCCGAGTTGGTCGCGTGATCCGGGCACGCGGCGATTGTTCGGCCGCTTGCCAGGGCTGTCGCCGAGGCGACGCGAGCGCCGTCGTGCCCGCCGCTCGACCTTCTCCACGGCAGCAGGCACTGGTGCCCGTAGGGTTGGCGGGCCAGGGGGTCGATTCACGGGGCGTCGATGGCTTCGAAGCCGCCGGCGCGGCGCAGCGCCGCGTTCTCCGGCCCGCAGAGCAAGGCGAGGAAGGCGGCGGCCAGGGCCGGGTCGCTCGCCGTCGTGCTGACGCCGGCGCTGTAGACGGTGGAGAGCTCGAAAGGCGGGGGCAAGGCGCCGGCCAGGGCCAGGCCCGGCGTGTAGAGGATCTCCGTCACCTGCGTGCAGCCGATCGCTCCCCACGGGCCACGCGCGGCGAGCGCCGCCATCGCTGCGGCGCCGTTGTCGAAGACCGCGAGCCTGGGCGCAAGCGTCTCGCGCAGGCCGAGGCGGACCAGCACCGATGCCACGTGCGCACCGGCCGTCGAGCGCTCGATGTCGGGCAGGTAGATCGCCGGCGCGGCGAGCAGGGCGGCCTGCAGCGCTTCGGCCGAATCGACGCGCGGCAGCGGCTCGCCGATGCGCGCCGCGACGCCGGTCCGCACGCGCCCGATCGGCGCGAGCGGCTCGGCCTCGATCGCGCCATTGCCTTGCAGCGCGCGCAGCATCGCGTCGGTGACGATGAGCACGTCGCACGGCACGCCGCCCATCAACGCTTCCTTCATCGCGCCGACGGCGCCGTAGCGGCCGTTCAGCCCGGTCCCCGTCTGCTCGGCGAAGCGCTCCTGCACCGCCTTGACGAGGCCTTGCACGGCACCGGCGCAAAGGACATGGAGCTCGTGTTTCACGACGTTGCGCAGGTGGCTCGGCGGCGCGAAATCATTGCTCGGCCTTCGCCCCCGAGATCTTGACGATGTTCGCCCACTTGGCGATGTCGCCCTGGACGTAGCGCGTGAACTCGGCGACGCTCATGACCATCGGCGTCGCCCCTTGCGCCGTCCAGGCGCGCGCCGTTTCGGGCTGGCCGACGATGCGCGAGATCTCCGCGTTGAGGCGGTTGACGATCGAAGGCGGCGTCGCCTTCGGCGCCATCAGGCCGAGCCAGATCGTCGCCTCGTATTTCGGCACGCCCGCCTCGGCGATCGTCGGCACGTCGGGCATCACGGTGGAGCGCTCGGTGCCCGTCGTTCCCATCGCCTTGACCTTGCCGCCGCGGATGTGCTCGCTCATCGTCGGCACGGCGTCGAACATCATGTCGACCTGGCCGCCGAGCACGTCGGTCCGCGCCCCCGAGCTGCCCCGATAGGGGATGTGGACGATGGCGACGCCGGCCATCGCCTTGAAGAGCTCGCCCGCCATGTGATACGGCGTCCCCGGGCCGGACGACGCGTAGGAGAGCGAGCCTGGCTTGGCCCGGGCCAGGCGCAGCAGCTCGCCGAGGTTCGAGACGGGAAGGCTGTTGCGCGTGACGAGGACGAGGTCCGACGAGTTGATCGGCGCGATCGGCGCGAAGTCGCGCAGCAACTGGTACGGCTTGGTCGCGAACAGCGACTCGTTGACCGTGTGCGTGTTCGACATCAGGAGCAGCGTGTAGCCATCGGGCGCGCTCTTGGCGACCGCGTCGGTGCCGATGATCGAGCCGGCGCCCGGTTTGTCCTCGACGATGAAGGGCTGGCCGAGCGACTCCTGCAGGCGCATCGCGAGAATGCGCGCATAGATGTCGGCCGGGCCGCCCGCGGCGAAAGGCACGACGATGCGGACCGGGCGGCTCGGGTAGTCCTGCGCCGGGGCCCACGGCGCCGCGGCAAGGAGCAGCGCGGCAAGGAGGTAGCGCCGCATCGAGAAGCGAGGCAGGTCAGTCGGGGTCGTCGTCTTCATGAGGCTCCATGGTGGCCGCGCCGGGGCCGCTGCGATGACGGGGCATCGTATCGATGCGACGACGCCCTTGCCAGCGTGATATACCCGGGCGCCGCCACGAACGCCGCTCGCCGATGAACACGATCGAACCGCTTTATCTCCCCGCCGCGACCATCGAAGCGCTCGAGTCGTTGACGACCGCGACGCTGACGACGGTGCTGCTCAAGAAGGGCTTGCGCAACGTCTGGATCCGTGGCGCCGCGCCGCTCGGCGACGCCGCCGCACGGCGCCGCGTCGGGCGCGCCTTCACGCTGCGTTTCGTTCCGGCGCGCGAGGACCTCGCGACGCCGGCATCGTGGGCCTCGCCGATCTCGACGCGCGCCGCGATCGAGGCGATGCCGGCCGGCGTTGTCGCCGTCGTCGACGCGATGGCAACGACGCACGCCGGAATATTCGGCGACATCCTCTGCGCGCGGATGAAGAAGCGCGGCGTCGCTGCGCTCGTCAGCGACGGTGTCGTCCGCGATCTCGCCGGCGTCCTGGAGACCGGGTTGCCCGTGTGGTGCCGTGGCACGGCGGCGCCGGCGTCGGTCGCAGGGCTTACCTTTGTCGCCTGGCAGGAACCGATCGGCTGCGGGGGCGTCGCGATCTGGCCCAACGACGTGATCGTCGCCGACCTCGACGGCGCCGTCGTCATTCCCGCGGCGCTCGTCGACGACGTCGTCGGCGCGGCGCTCGAGCAGGAGCGGCACGAGGGCTGGATCATGCGCGAGGTCGAACGCGGCGTGGCGCTGCCCGGTCTCTATCCGCCCGACGAAGCGACGAAGACGCGCTACGAAGCGTGGGCCGCGACTCAGGCGTCGCTCGGCCGCTGACGCGGCGCCCGGTCAGCGCGGCGCCGGCTTCATCGTCCGCGGGATCCAGTACCACAGCACGCCGGCTGCGGCGAAAGCGACCAGGCCGGTGCACCAGATTCCGGCGGCAAGCGAGAGCAGCGCGGTGATGCCCGACAGCAGCGCCGGGCCTCCGGTCGATCCGATGTCGGAGACGAGCCGCCACAGGCCCAGGAAATGGGCACGGCCGGGCGAAGGCGAGTAGTCCGCACCGAGCGTCATGACCATTCCCGAGCCGATGCCGTTGCCGAAGCCGACGAGCAGCGCCGCCAGCAGCAGCGCGAAGGCGGTGTGGGTGAACGGCATGACGACGAGCGCCAGGCCCATGCACGCCATCGACGGCACGGCGACCCAGTTTCGGCCCTTGCGGTCCATCACCCTGCCGGCGGGATAGAAGACGAGCATGTCGATGCCGCCGGCCAGGCCGTAGATGAGCGAGGTCGTCGCTGCGTCGAGGCCGATGTGCTCGGCCCAGAGCGGAACGACCGCCTGCCGCGACGCGCGCACCGCGCTGACGAGCAGCACGCCGATGCCGACGGTGAGGAAGATCTTCCAGTAGTCGACGCCGACCGAGCGGATCGTCGGCGCG
>DATMGW010000033.1:0-15422 GCA_035555295.1 Caldimonas sp. | reverse complement strand
CCTGGTGGGCTCTCTCGGCGTCTATCTCGGGCGAACGAGCGGCGGGCATGACGCCTCCGGCGATGGACGGCGGCCGGAGGCCGCAGGCGATTCGCCGCCGCTTCGCGCGCAACCGGCGCCGCTTCGCGCCGAACCCGGAGCGGTCGACGCGGCCGTCGTCGCCTCTCCGTTCCTCGACTGGGCGGCGAGCGAGTTCGAGCGCATTGCCGCGGCGCAGACGCCTGGCTTCGGTGTCGAGGCGGCGACGACGAAGCCGCAATTCCGGATCGGCAAGGACCGCCTCGCCTTCGAAGTGAAGGCAGCGCGTGGCGGCTATCTCTACGTGATGGCGGCGTCGACGAACGGCGAGTTCTTCATGCTCTTGCCGAACGACGTTGAACGGAACAACGTCATCCGTGCCGGCGAGACCTTCAGGTTCCCGGCCGGTGGCTCCCGCGTGGACGTGACCGGCCCCGTCGGGACCGATCGCCTCATCGCGGTGGTATCGCCCCGCCCCCGCGATTTCAGTACGGTTGGAATGAAGCAGGCCGCCGGGTTCGGCGTGTTTCCGAAAGAGACCAGGGCTGATGTCGCGAGCCGACACGTCGGCCCCGGCTCGCCGTGGGCCGGCAAACCGGTTTGCGATCCGGGCGCCGAGTGCGTCGACGAGTACGGCGCCGCGGTGTTCTCCTCGCAGGCCGTCAACTGAGCGGAGGCGCGGACGACGAGTGCGCAGGAGCCGCGGCGCATGTGAGAGAAAGAGAGTGACGGCATGGATCCCCTGAGCGCAGATGAAGCGCTCGAATGCTGCCTGTTGCGCGTCCGCGGTCGTGTGCAAGGCGTCGGCTATCGCGACGCCTGCGTTCGCCGGGCGCGGGCGCTCGGCATCGCCGGGTGGGTGCGCAACCGCATGGACGATCCGGTCGAGGTCCTGCTCCAGGGGTCGCCCCGGCAGCTGGCGGAGATGTGCGAGTGGCCGCGCGACGGCATGCCCGCGGCGCTAGTCGAGGATCTCGAGGTCACGCCGATGCAACCGCCGTTCCGCCGCTTCGACGACTTCGTTCGCCTGCCGACGTTATGGAGGCAGGCCTCCACGCGCCGGTCGATGCAGCCGGTAGACTTTGAAGGCCATCTGCAAGCTTGGCATTTCCGCATGCACTGCACCGCCGTGCTCGGACTCGATTCCTGGAAGGTCGATGCACGCATGACGCCCGCCGGCTCGCGCATCGTCGAAGAACGGCTCGACAGCCCGCTCCGGGTCGTCTTGCCGAAGGCCGAATAGCGGCCGGCCGCTCCAAGAGAAGACGCAAGGGCAAGCGCGGCGACGCGGAAAGGGATCCCGATGACGAAGAAACAGAAGATGCCCGAGCCGAAGATCATCCGGCCCGACGACATCGATCCGCACCACGACTGGAAGCGACCCTTGCAGTCGCCCGGCCACACGCAGGTCGACTTCGAGGAGCGCGTGAACTTCCGCCGCCTGCATGACTACCGCCTGGCGCGCACGCGGTCGGCGCTGGCGAACTCCGGCCTCGGCGCGCTGCTGTGCTTCGACCAGCACAACATTCGCTACACCACGAGCACGGTGATCGGCGAATGGGCGCGCGACAAGCTCACGCGCTATTCGCTCCTCACCGGTAACGGCGATCCCTATATCTGGGACTTCGGCTCGGCCGCCAGGCATCACCGCCTCTACACGCCGTGGCTGTGCAAGGACCATTGCCGGGCCGGGCTGCTGGGCCTGCGCGGCGCGGTGGGCGGCGACGGCAAGCTGTTCAAGAGCGCGGCGCGCGAGATCCAGGCGTTGCTCGTCGAAGAAGGCGTCGCCGACATGCCGCTGGGCGTCGACATCGTCGAGGTGCCGATGATGCTCGAGCTGCAGAAGCTGGGGCTGGACGTGCGCGACGCGCAGCAGACGATGCTGCAGGCGCGCGAGATCAAGAACATCGACGAGCTGATGCTGCTCAACATGGCGGCGGCGATGGTCGACGGCGTCTACTTCGACATCGCCCAGGCCTTGAAGCCGGGAGTCAAGGAGAGCGACATCGTGGCGCTGGCAACGATGCGGCTCTACGGCATGGGCTCCGACTGCGTCGAGGCGATCAACGCGATCTCGGGCGAGCGCTGCAACCCGCACCCGCACAACTTCACCGACCGCATCATCCGGCCCGGCGACCAGGCGTTCTTCGACATCATCCATTCCTACATGGGCTATCGAACGTGCTACTACCGCACGTTCAGCGTCGGCCGCGCCACCCAGCCGCAGCTCGACGCCTACAAGAAGGCACGCGAATGGATGGACCGGGCAATCGCGCTGCTCAAACCCGGCGTCTCGTCGGAGGTCGTCGCCCACTCGTTTCCGACCGCCGAAGAGATCGGCATCGCCGGCGAGATGGACGCCTTCGGCCTCAACTTCTGCCACGGCCTCGGCCTCGGCCTGCACGAGCGGCCGCTGATCTCGCGCCTTAGCTCGCTCGAGGAGCCGATCGAGCTCAAGACCGGCATGGTGTTCGCCGTCGAGACCTACTGCCCGGCGAGCGACGGCGTCTCGGCGGCGCGGATCGAAGAGGAAGTGATCCTCACGCCGAGCGGTCCCAAGGTGATCTCGCTCTACCCGGCGCAGGAGCTGCCGATCGCCAACCCATACTGATGGCAACCATGACAAACACCTCTTCCCCGAAGCTCGGCTGGATCGGCACCGGCCGCATGGGCTACGCAATGGCCGAGCGGCTTGCCAGGGCCGGAGCCGACCTGACGGTCTGGAACCGCACGCGCGCCAAGGCCGAGCCGCTGGCGGCCCTCGGCGCGAAGATCGCCGGCCCGCTGGTCGATCTCGCGACCTGCGACATCGTCTTCGTGATGGTCTCGACCTGGGACGACGTGAAGCAGGTCGTTGCCGGGCCCGGCGGCTTGCTGAGCGGGGCGCACGCGCCCGGCATGGTCGTCGAATGCTCGTCGATCTCGCTCGACGGTTCGGCCGAGCTGCGCGCGGTGCTCGCGGCGCGCGGCGTCCAGATGCTGGCCGCTCCCGTGTCGGGCAATGCCAAGGTGATCAAGGCCGGGCGCCTCTCGTTCGTGTGCTCGGGGCCGCGCGCTGCGTTCGACGCGGCGCTGCCGTCGCTGAAGGCGATCGCGCCGGCCGCGGCCTACGTCGGCGAGGGCGAGCTGTCGCGCATCGTCAAGATCTGCCACAACGTCTTCCTCGGCGTCGTCACCCAGTCGCTCGCCGAGATCACGGTGCTGGCGCAAAAGGCCGGCGTGCCGCGGCATGCCTTCCTCGCGTTCATGAACCAGAGCGTGATGGGCTCGACCTTCTCGCGCTACAAGTCGCCGGCGCTCGTGAACCTCGACTTCAAGGTCACCTTCACGCCCAAGCTGCTGCGCAAGGACCTCGATCTCGGCCTCGACGCGGCCCGCCACTTCGACGTGCCGATGCCGCTCACCGCGATCACCCGCGACCTCGTGCAATCGCTCATCGGCCACGGCATGGACGACGAGGATTTCGCCAAGCTGATCGTGCTGCAGGCGATGGCATCGGGCCTGGAGCTGGTGCCGGAGAACGTGCCGGTCGACGACGGCCTGAGCCAGGGAGCAGCACCATGAGCAACGAAGCAGCGCTCACCGGCCAGGTGGCCTGGGTCACCGGCGGCGGCAGCGGAATCGGCCTTGCCGCGGCGATCGAGCTGGCCAAGGCGGGATGTCGCGTGATCGTCTCGGGGCGCGACGTGGCCAAGCTCGACGCGGCGATCGCCGCCGCCGAAGGGCGCGGCGCGCCGGCGGGCTCGATCGGCGCGGTGCCGCTCGACGTCGCCGATGCCGGCGCGGTGGCGCGCGTTGCCGCGGTGATCCAGGACCGCTACGAGCGCGTCGACATCCTCGTCAACAGTGCCGGCGTGAACTTCGCGAAGCGCTACTGGGCCGACACCGACAGCGCGACCTTCGGCGATGTCGTGGCGATCAACCTGAACGGTGCCGCCGCCTGCACGCTGGCCGTGCTGAAGGGCATGCGCAAGCGCCGCCAGGGCACCGTCATCAACGTCGCCTCGTTCGCCGGCTGGCACCTGAGCTACCTCACCGGCCCGGCCTACACGGCGAGCAAGGCGGCCATGATCGCGCTCAGCCACTCCTTCAACATCGAGGAGTGTGTGAACGGGCTGCGGGCCACGGCGCTCTGCCCCGGCGAGGCGGCGACGCCGATCCTGAAGAAGCGGCCGGTCGAGCCGAGCGCCGAGGAAAAGGCGCGCATGTTGCAGGAAGAAGACCTCGGTCGCACGATCCGCTTCATCGCCGAGATGCCGCCTCATGTGTGCATCAACGAGCTCGTGATCACGCCGGTCTGGAACCGCCTGTACATCGGCGGCGAAGACCTGAAGCGGAAATAGCGCCGGGATTCCACCATGGCCGACGCCACCCTCACTGCCGAGGGCCTGACCCGCGTTCCTCCGGACACCCGCGTCCGCGACCGCGCCTTCTTCGGTCACCCCGCTGGCCTGGGCTGGCTGTCGTTCTGCGAGCTGTGGGAGAGGTTCTCGTTCTACGGCATGCAGGCGCTGCTGGTGCTCTACCTCACGAACTACCTCTTCCTGCCGAACAACATCGGCCGGGTCGCCGGCATCGACGCGCTGCGGGGCGCCATCGAACACATCACCGGGCCGACCTCGCCGCAGCAACTCGCGTCGGCCGTGTTCGGGCTGTACGCCGGGTTCGTCTACCTGACGCCGCTGTTCGGCGGTCTCGTGGCCGACCGCGTCCTCGGCCGCACGAAGACGGTGGTCATCGGTGCGAGCCTGATGGCGCTCGGCCACTTCCTGATGGCCTTCGAGGCCAGCTTTCTCGTCGCTTTGACCTGTCTGCTCGTCGGCGTGGGCTGCTTCAAGGGCAACATCGCTGCCCAGGTCGGCGACCTCTATGCGCCGGGCGACAAGAGGCGGGCGAGCGCGTTCCAGATCTTCCTGCTGGCCGTGCAGATCGCGGTGATCCTGGCGCCCATCGTCTGCGGCACGCTCGGCGAGAAGGTGGCGTGGCACTGGGGCTTCGGCGCCGCCGGCGTGGGCATGCTGATCGGCCTTGCGGTCTACCTCAGCGGCCGGCGCTGGCTGCCGCCCGAGCCCCCGCTCGGCGCCGCGGCAAGAAAAGCGGCCGCGCCGCGCGCCGGGATGACCCGGGCCGAGCTGGCCCGCCTGGCGCTGCTCGTGGCGTTGATCCCGGTGCTGATGCTGTCGATCGTCGGCAACCAGCAATACGCGAATGCCTACCCGCTGTGGTCGCAGAAATACATGGACCTCGTGCTGTTCGGGTGGCAGGTGCCGGTGACCTGGCTGCAGGCAGTGGACGCCCTGGTCAGCACGGCGACGATGTTGGGCTCGATCGCCTTCTGGCGCTGGTGGTCGAAGCGGCGGCGCGAGCCCGACGAGCTCATGAAGATGGGGCTCGGCTCGCTCCTGGCCGCCGGCGGCCCGGCGCTGCTCATCATCGCTTCGATCCTGATCGAGACCACGCACGAGAAGGTCAGCGTCGTCTGGACGCTCGGCTACACGATCGTCAACGACCTCGGCTTTGCCAACATCCTGCCCGTTGGCCTGGCGCTGTACTCGCGCGTCGCGCCGAAGCGGTTGGCGGGCCTGATCATCGGCGTGTACTACCTGCACCTGTTCGTCGGCAACGTGTTCGTCGGCTGGCTGGCAGGCTTTCTCGAGACGATGCCGGGCCGCGAGTTCTGGGCCTTGCACGCGGCCCTCGTGGCGTGTGCGGGGCTGCTGCTGCTGGGAGTCCGGCTCGCGTTCGGCAGGCTGCTTGCACCGGACGACGTCGCTGCGGAGGTGCCGGCGACTGGAGTGGCGGCGCAGGCAGCACACTAATCCATGGACGGCAGACGCTCGTCCGCGAGGACGTGCGGAGTCGGCACGGCAATCACGCGTGGCTGGCCAAACGCGCGACGACGAAGATGAACGCCGCTCCGAGCGCGGTGAGTCCGATGAGCCTGATCGCGGTGGTCGGGCGAGCGCCCGAATGCGCCTCGGGCAGGATGTCCGAGACGCCGATGTACAGGAGAAATCCCGCGAAGAAACCCAGGTAGAGGAGCAGCCCGGAGGGCGGCACCTGGATGAGCAAGGTCGAGGCCGCACCCAGCACCGGCGCGGCCGCATCCAGCACCAGCATCGCGACCGAGTGGCGCGTCGTGTTGCGGTGCCTCAGCATGAGCCCCACCGTGTTGAGGCCATCGCAGAAGTCGTGCGAGATCACCGCGATGGCGACCGATATGCCGACGGCTTGCGATGCCTGGAACGCCAGGCCGATCGCGACACCGTCGAGCAGGCTGTGTCCGACCAGTGCCAGTGCCGACAGCACGCCGACCTGCGGATGGCGATGCTCGGCATAGTCGGCCTCGTGCGCGTGGTGAATCAGCACGAACTTCTCGAGGCTGTGAAAGAACAGGAAGCCGACAACGAGAGCCACCATCGCCGCCGTGGCGTCGAGGGAATGTTCGCGCGCCAGCGCAAAGACCTCGGGGAGCACTTCGAAGCTGACGACGCCGAGCAGAACGCCGGCCGTGAAGCTGAGAAGGTAGTGCAGCCGGTCGCGGAACCGGAGCGCGAACAGCCCGCCGCCCAAGGTCGAGCCGAAGGTAGCGAGGGACAGGAGTACGGCTGTCATTCGAGCATCGAGAGTTGCACGGCCGATGCGTTGTTCGGTCGAGCCGCCGGTTCAGAACCAGTAATCCGCGACGCATCGCCCATCGCGTGGCAGGTCTTCGAAGCTCCCGAGCCCGTCGAAATGGTCGATGGGAACGTGCGCCACGGCTTGGGGCTCCGTCAGTCGCAAGTTGACCGCGATGCGTCGCCGCCCTTCTGCGTCGGGCTCGAGCGATCGCCAGTAGGCCACGCAGCCGCACGCGGGGCAGAAGTGAAATCCGAGCGATTTGCCACGGACGTAGGCTGTCGTCGGGCCCGAGACATGGATGCCTTCGCCTTCGAAGTCGTAGGCCCACAGCACCCCGTAGCGCCGGCACGCAGTGCAATTGCACGCCGTGGCCGACTCGGGCAGTCCTTCGAAGCGCCATTGAACCGCCCCGCAGAGGCAGGAGCCTTGGATCATTGCGGTCTCCCTCGAACTCTGAACCACGAGTCGCGGGCGCGAGCCGACGTCAGCGCGGAACCGGCCGACCGCTAGCCTAGCCTCGCTCTCGCAAGGAGTTCAGGCGCGCCGTCGCTTCCTTCTTTCCCAAGGTTCGCAGGGCGGCAATCGCAGGCAGCTGCTTGGCCCGAGGGCGCACCTTGCCCTCCTCCCAGTTGTAGATCGACTGCGAGGACGCGCCCACCAGGAGCCCGCAGTCGGCCGCCGAGAGCCCGAGCCGCCGCCGCTGTGAAGCCAAGCCCTTGGCGCTGAACCGAAGCGTTTCCAGAGGCCCTTCGCTCGCCCGGGCCGGTGCGACCTTCGCTGTGACCTTGCTCAACTGGCGCAACTGCTGTTCGAGCGCTTGAGTACGCCGCTTGAGTGCGGCGATCTGCGAGCGGTACGCGCTTACTGCCTTCTTGAGGGAGGCGGTTTCACCACGGACTTCCTTGCGGGCGACGCGAGAAATCTCGTTTTTGAGGAGGGCTGCGATGTTCGGCATATCGGCGATTGTGCCTCCACCTGATCGGGGGTCTCCGATCGGCCAGTGGCGGGTCGGTTGCCGACGTCCGCTCCATGCCATAGAGTTGGCCGTCGGGCACGGCCCCAGGTGCGCCGGTAATAGGGGTGCGCATGAAGGTTGTCCTCCAATTTGCAGCTCTGGCTCTGACGCTCTCGATGCTCGCGGCCGGCTGTGCCCAGAGCGCCGGCGAGCACGAACACGAGCATTCTCATATCGCCGACGGCAAGCCACCCGAGCGGCTTGGGCACGTGTCGTTTGCCAACTCTTGCAGCGCGGCAGTGCAGCCTTCGTTCGAGCGAGCCGTTGCCCTTCTGCATTCGTTCTGGTTTCGAGAGAGCGAAAAGGCGTTTCGCGATGTGCTCGATCGTGACACTTCGTGCGCAATCGCCACGTGGGGAATCGCGACCGTCCTCATAGGCAATACCTTTGCTACCGGACCGACGCCGGCGCAGGCTCAGCAAGCCAAAGAAGCGATAGAACGCGGGCGTGCTATCGGCGCGAAGACCGAGCGCGAGCGCCTGTTCATCGACGCCGTTGCCGCGTACTACGAGCACTATCCCGAGCAACCGCACCGGGCCCGCATGCAGTCGCTGTCGGATGTCTTCGAGCACGTCGCCGCACGGTTCCCCGAGGACGACGAGGCGCAGATCTTTTCGGCGCTCTATCTGGCTTCGACGCAGGATCCGAGCGAGCAGACGTTCGCCGTCACGCTCAAGGCGGCGGCGATCCTCGAAGCCCAGTTCAAGAAGCATCCCGACCACCCCGGCGTGGCCCACTACCTGATCCACAGCTACGACTATCCGCCGATCGCAGAAAAGGGCCTGGCTGCGGCCAGGCGCTATGCCGCGATCGCGCCGTCGGCACCGCACGCATTGCATATGCCCTCTCACATCTTCACGCGGGTGGGTGCGTGGTCGGATTCGGCCGACAGCAATCTGCAGTCGGCGAATGTCGCGAAAGCCGAGAAGGAGTTCAACAACCAGCTGCACGCGATGGACTACATGGTCTATGCCTACCTGCAGATGGGTCGGGATGGCGATGCCCTGCGCCTTGTCGAGGAGGCGCCCGGCGTGCACGGAGACGACCAGATCCTGAGCACGCCTTATGCGCTCGCTGCGATCCCGGCACGTTACGCGCTCGAGCGCGGCGAATGGAGCGAGGCCGCTCATCTTCAGCCCCAGCAGACGCGTTTCCGCCTGACAACCGCGATTACCTACTTTGCGCGTGCCATCGGCGCTGCGCGCAGCGGCGCTGCCGATGCCGCCGAGGCCGACGTCCAGGAGCTGGCGCGCATCGTCGACGCGCTGAATGCCGCGAAGAACAAGTATTGGGCCACCGAGGTCGAGGTACAGCGGTTGGGAGCGGCAGCATGGGTCGCCTACGCGAGGGGTGATCGCCAGACCGCCCTCCAGCTCATGCAGTCCGCCGCTGCTTTGGAAGACAAGAGTGAAAAGGCCGCCGTGAGTCCCGGCCGCCTCGTGCCCGCTCACGAACTGCTCGGGGACATGCTGCTGGAAAGCAACCGACCTGGTGACGCGCTCGCGGAATTTGAACGCGCCTTGGTTCGCGATCCGAATCGTTTCAGGAGTTTGTACGGCGCGGGCCTGGCGGCTGCGACTGCGGGCAAGCGGGACCAGGCCCGCCTGTACTGGTCAAGGCTCTCCGACATGGCCGGCTCCGGCGAGCTCCGACCCGAGACCCGGAAGGCGCGCCAGTGGCTTGCCAACGGATGACGCTCAGCTAGCTAGGCATTCTTGAAGGGCCGGTTTCGGCTAACCTGGTGAGCATGTCGAATGACTTCAGGGGGTCCGAAAGGAGTCGCTGGCCTGCCGGCCCCACTACCGACGATCGACCTTGCCCTACCGCGACGCCGCACGCGCGTTCGCCCTCGCCGCCGATCGCTCGCAGGCGATGAAGGGGCTGCTCGGCTTCGCCCGATCGTCAGCCCAGCGGCTTCGTCAGGTAGACGCCTTCGCGCCCGACGATGG
This sequence comes from Caldimonas sp., assembly GCA_035555295.1. Lineage (GTDB taxonomy): Bacteria > Pseudomonadota > Gammaproteobacteria > Burkholderiales > Burkholderiaceae_C > Schlegelella_A. Next base: position 5,819 of record DATMGW010000033.1, on the reverse strand, counting down.
CCTGCCGCGCCGGCATGAAGATCGTGCAGTCGTCGCACAGCGCGCGGATTTCGATCGGGCCGTCGGTGGCGATGAGCTCGCCTTCGCGGAAGGTCTCGAAGCCGATCACCGGCCGCACGAAGGCGAAGGTCTCGTGCTGGACCACGTGCGTGCGCAGCAGCTCGAAGCGGCGCGGCGGCGTGGCGGGCTCCGGTACCGGCCGGTCGATCAGTCCGAAGTGGCCGAGAAAGTCCATCGCCACCTCGACGGCAAGGTCGGCGCTGGCCTGCTTGAAGTGCTGGCCGCACTCGACGACGAGGGCGGCGCCGGGCGCGTCGGCACCCGCGTGCGCCCCGTGCTGGGTGAGCGGCGTTCCCGAGCCCAGGCCGCTGGGCATCACCAGGTGCACGCCCGGCCGCGGCAGCGCGCGCGCCACTGCGGCGTTGCGCTCGAACGCGGGGTAGACCCAGAACGGCACGACGTCGTTGCTCGTCGAATGGATGTCGAGGATGTGCTCGGCGGCGGCCACGGCCGGGCGCATCTCGCGGGCGCGGCGCAGCTCGACGCTGTCTTCGCTGCCGTTGAGCCAGGCGCTCGACCAGATGCGGTTCAGGTTGTGCGTGATCAGCCGGCTCTCGAACGGTCGCGCCGCGTCGAAGGTCTCGTACGCGGCAACGTTGGCAAAGCTCAGCGTCAGCGTGCCGATCTTCGGGCGCACCCCGCTGTCGAGCAGATGGCACACCGCCACCATGCCGCAGAACTCGTTGCCGTGCGTCAGGCCGTTGATCATCACGTGCGGGCCGGGACGCCTCGAAGCGAAGCGGTGCACGTATTCGATGCCGGTGTTGCCGGCGCGGTAGGCGGAGAGGTCGCGCGGCGTGACCTCGATGACGGGCAGGGGAGCGCTCATGACTCGATTGTGCGGGCCGCTCAGTGCCGGTGCCCGCCGGCAAGTTGTCGCCAGACCCGCGTTAGCCGCCGCTGACCCAGGCGACGATCTGCGCCGCCTGCGTCGCGCCGGCCTGGCGCTTGAGCTCGCGGCCGCCCTGCATCAACAGCAGGGTCGGGATGCTGCGGATCGCGAAGCGCGCCGAAGTCTGCGGGCTGCGGTCGCTGTCGACCTTGGCGAACACCGCCTTGCCCTTCAGCCGCGCCGCCGCCGCAGCGAACTGCGGCGCCATCGCGTGGCACGGGCCGCACCAGTCGGCCCAGAAGTCGACGACGATCGGCAGCTCGGTCCTCGCCACCACCTTGTCGAAGCTCGCGTCGTCGAGCGCGACCGGGGCCGCGCCGAGCAGCTCGTGGTGGCAGTGACCGCAGGTCGGGTCCTCGGCGGCGCGCTCGGGCGGGACGCGGTTGGTCTTGAGGCAGTGCGGGCAGACGATCAGCATCGCAGCGCTCCTTCGCGTCTCATGCCTTGAGCAGGTCGTTGCGTTCCTCGGCGACGAGGCGCTCGAGGATGCGCCGCGACTCGAAGCCGCCCATGTCGATGTTCAGGCGCATCAGGTGCCGGCTCGGCTGCTCGTTGAGGTTGCGCTGCTGCGATTCGAGGATCGCGACGTCTTCACCGAAGATCGCCGCCTGGCCGCTGCGGATCGTCTCGGTGAGTGCCTTGTCGTCGACGTTGAAGTTGCGTGCCATGCCCCAGAAATACCAGATCGAGGTGTCGGTCTCGGGAGTGATGAAGTCGACGACGATGCTCGACACCTTGCGCTCGGCCGGCGCGTCGTAGCCGCCGTGGCCGGAGTGGGCGACGCCGACCTCGATCATCACGTGGCTCGGCGGCGTGAAGCGGCAGATCTGCCAGCGGTCGACCGGAACGTCGTCGGCGAGGCGGTTGCCGCGCAGCGCGGCGCGCCAGAACGGCGGCGCCGGGATGTCGTGCATGAAGCGGGTCGTGATCGCCGAGTCGCCCTCGACCTTCGTCACCGGAGCGGCTTCCTCGATTTCGGGCTGGCCGATGCTCGTCGCGTGCACGTAGGTCTCGTGCGTCAGGTCCATCAGGTTGTCGATCATCAGGCGGTAGTCGCACTTGACGTGGAACAGGCCGCCGGCGTAGGCCCAGTCGGGGCTCTCGGCCCAGGGCAGGGCGTGCAGCTTCGCGACATCGGCCTGGCTTTTCTCGCCCGGCCAGACCCAGACGAAGCCGTACCGCTCGACGACCGGAAAGGACCGGATCGTCGGCCGCACGCGCTGGCCCGGCATGCCGACGCACTTGCCGTCGCCGCCCATGACCAGGCCGTGGTAGCCGCAGACCAGGCGCCCGTCGTCGCGCAGCGCGCCGAGCGACAGCGGCGCGCCGCGGTGCGGGCAGAAGTCCTCGAGCGCCGCAGGCTGGCCGCCCTCGGCTCGGAACAGCACCATCCGTTCGCCGCAGATCGTGCGACCGAGCGGCTTGCCGTTGCCGATCTCGTCGGCGGTGCACGCGACGTACCAGGCGTTGCGGACGTACATGCGCTTCTCCTCGGGCCGCCGCGCGACGTCCGTCGCGTCGGCGTGGAGACGTTATAGCGCCTATTCCAGGCCTCAGCCGGACACCAGCCCATCCATGCGCACGACCTCGAAGTTCTGCCCCTGCACCTGGCGCAGCTCGGTGACGAGCGCGTTGTTGTCCCAGCGATCGTCCGGCGCGCCGCTGACGAACCAGTTCGAGCCGTTGTCGGCGACGATCATCCCGTAGGTCTTCATCGCCGCGAGCAAGGCTTGCGTCGGCGCGCTGAACGTCGCCGGAATCGCGTAGCTCGCCTTCAGGCGGACCCGCATACCCATCGGCGGCAGGTTCGCGCTGGCGTTCGACGACGCGAAGTGCGATGCCGGCGGAACCCAGGCGCGACGCGTGTGCTGCACGGTGAAGCGAAGGGCATGGCGGATGCCACCCGGCCCGGCGGCGGCTTCCTCGTAACGGGCCAGGCCGGGAAAGATCGGCAGGCCGGCTGCGTCGGCGCTGGTCCAGCCGGGCTGCGCCGTCGGCCGCACCGCGTCGCTGTCGAGATGAAAGACGGCACCGCACGCCGCGTCCCACGAGCCGTCGGCATTGATCGTCGCGCTGTCGAGCTCGTAGAGGCGGTTGTTGTCGCGGTCGATCACCAGGACGTGTCGATCGCCGCTGTTCGACGCGGCCGAGCCGCCTTCGACCGGCGCGCCGGCCGGCACCGGATACGGACCGGCATCGCTCTCGCTGCCATAGGCCGTGAAGACGATCGGCACTTTCGCCTGCACGCCGGCGACGACGACGTACGGGATGCCGATCGGGGCGCCGCCGAGCAATCCGGCGCCGAAGTCGGGATGCAGTCCCGTGGTCAGGCCGATGCTGGCGATGAGGGTGTCGGAAGTCGGATCGAGCGGAGCGCCGCTGATGTCGAGATTCCAGGCGTTGTCGCTCGGGAACGCGACGCTGCCGTTGAGCGCGCCGCCCGGCCCCAGAGCGGCGGTGGCAAAACTGCCGTAGTGAACCGAAGCCGGGCCCGGAGCGGGCGACGGCGCGGGCGCTGGGGCGGGTGCAGGCGCAGGTGCAGGTGCAGGTGCAGGTGCAGGGGCGGGTGCAGGTGCGGGCGCCGGCGCCGGGCCGGGCGGCGGCGCAGCGGCGACGCCGGGCGCCGCCGCCCCACCGCCGCCACCGCAGGCGGCGACGAACATCGCGGAGAGCGCCGCGAGCGCGGCTCGGCGATCACGCATCTCACCGCGCGACCGCATCGATTTCCAGCAGCAGAAAGTGCACTGTCAGCCTGCTTCGTCCGCGCCCGTCAGGTGGGCGAGACTGTGCCAGTGGCGCGCCACTGCAGCTGTAAGGACTTTGTAAAACGACCACGATCCGCCGACTTTGCCGCGCCGCCGGGTCGATGCGGCGCGGCAGGCCGCTCAGTCGGCGCCGGCGCGCTTGATCAGCGAAATGAGGCCGAACAAGACGGCACCGGCGGTCGCGACGCCGAGAGCGGCGCGGACCGGGTCGTCCTTGGCGTAGCTCGCCACGGCGTCGAGCTGCGGTTTCAGGCGCTCGATCACCGGAGCCGCCTGCTCGCGCAGGTTCTGCCAGGTCTCGGTGACGCGGTCGGCGACGTCGCCGGCGCGCTTCTGCAGGTCCTCGGCCTTCGCCTGCGCGCCGGCGGCGCGCTGGTGCGCGGCGTCGATCGCGTCGGTCGCCGCGACGTGGGCGCGATCGGCGAGGTCGAGCGCGGCGTCGCGGATCGAGGCCATCGCGCGCGCGCCGGGGCTGGCCCGGCCGCCCGAGCGCACGAGCAGGCTGAGGATTCCCATCAGCGCGGCTCCGGTTGCCGCGGAAACGAGCAGGGCCTTGGTCGGCTCGTTGCGGACGAAGTCCGACACGGCGTCGATCCTCGGCTGGATGCGGTCGACGACCGCGCCGGTCTTGTCGCGCAGTTTCTGCAGCACGCGGTTCGATTCCCGGGCCGCTTGCGCTGCGGGGGATTCTTCATGCGTGGTCCGGTCCGCGTCGGTCGCGGCGGAAGGGGTGGTCGTTGTCATGGCGTTCTCTCTGCGCAGGTGGGAAGGAAGAAGGGCGGTCTGGATTGCCCCGGGGGTTCAGGTTAGACCCGGCGTCCCGGCGGCGTTGTCGGAAAAGGCGGCACGCCCCGGTAAGACTTCGCTGACGCTGAGAAGCAGGGCCCTTGCACTCTGAATATCATGCGCCTTTCGCCCCTGTCCTTCCACTCGGCCCGCCTCGATGTCGATGGTCCAGCTGGCGCTCAAGCGCCCGTACACGTTCATCGTGATGGCGATGCTGATCGTCCTGGCGACGCCGTTCGCGTTGCTGAACATGGCGACCGACATCTTCCCCGAGATCAACATCCCGGTGATCTCGATCATCTGGAACTACAACGGGCTGCCCGCCCAGGAAATGGGCCAGCGCATCGCGGCGCAGAACGAGCGCAGCCTGACGACGACGGTCAGCGACATCGAGCACATCGAGTCGACCTCGCTCGCCGGGATCAGCATCATCAAGGTCTTCTTCCAGCCGACCGCCAATATCCAGACGGCGATCGCCCAGGTCGTCGCCATCGAGCAGACGCAGATCCGCCAGCTGCCGCCCGGGATCACGCCGCCGCTCATCATCAAGTACTCGGCGTCGAGCATTCCGGTCGTGCAGCTCGGGCTGTCGAGCCCGACGCTGCCCGAGCAGACGCTGTTCGACACCGCGATCAACACGCTCAGGCCGCAACTGATCACCATTCCCGGCGTCGCGATCCCCTTTCCCTACGGCGGCAAGAACCGCCTGATCTCGGTCGACCTCGACATGCAGGCGCTGCAGGCACGCGGCCTGGCGCCGGCCGACGTCGTCAACGCGATCAACCTGCAGAACCTGATCCTGCCGTCGGGGACGGCGAAGTTCGGCGACACCGAATACACGGTGAAGATGAACGGCTCGCCCGACGCGATCGCCGGCCTCAACGACCTGCCGGTGAAGACCGCCGCCGGAACGACCACCTACGTGCGCGACGTCGCCTACGTGCGCGACGGCTTCTCGCCGCAGACCAACATCGTGCGCAAGGACGGCGCACGCGGCGTGCTGCTCTCGGTGCTGAAGAACGGCGGCGCCTCGACCCTGGACATCGTCTCCAACCTGAAGGCGCTGCTGCCGCAGGTCGAGGCGATCCTGCCCGGCGACGTCAAGGTGACGCCGCTGTTCGACCAGTCGGTGTTCGTCAAGGCTGCCGTGCAGGGCGTCGTCGTCGAGGCCCTGATCGCCGCCGGCCTCACCGCTGCGATGGTCCTGCTCTTTCTCGGTAACTGGCGCTCGACGCTGATCATCGCGCTGACGATCCCGCTCTCGATCCTCGCCTCGATCCTCGTCCTGCAGGTCCTCGGCGAGACCTTGAACCTGA
>DATMGW010000032.1:0-5070 GCA_035555295.1 Caldimonas sp. | reverse complement strand
AGGATCGATGCGTACAACGGCGCGAACGCCTCCGCTCGAGGCGACTCGACGAACACGGTCCAGTGGAGCGTGGGAATCGGCGCATGGGCCGAAAAGACTTCCTCGCCCTTCAGGTTGCGCCCGAGCGGCACCGCGTCCCTTGCGGGCGTGGCCAGGGCGGCCACTTGGGGCAGTGAACTCAGATCGGATTTCTTCAGCACGAGACTGATGTCCGGATGGGCGATCAAGGTACCGGTCGCGTCGACTACGTAGGCGAGGCCCGCCTCGCCGATCCTGATCCGCGACACGACGTCCCAGACGAATTTCAGGTTGACCTCGACGGCCGTGACGCCGCCGCTGCCGGCCGGACGCGAGATCGTCATGTAGGGCTCGGTGTCCTTGCGGAAATAGACGGGTCCGTAGTAGACGCGGCCGGCGGCGCCTTCGCGGAACTTCGGTTCCCGCGAGAGGTCGGTGGCGCTGCCGAGCGAATCCATGGCCAGGCGCGAGACACGCAGCTGCTCGCGGCCGGTCGCGTCGATCCAGGCCACCTCGGTGATCGCCGGCACCTGGCGCAAGAGCTTGAGGTACTCGATCCGCTGCTGTTCGAGCGCGTCGCCTCCGCTGTCCGTATGCGGCAGCGCCGTCCAGCTCAGCTGATGTTCGATGTCGAGCATGTACTGCTCGATGCGCGTCGCCGCGCTCTGCGCCTTTTCGGCTTGCAGCGCAACCAGATGCGCCACGCTCTCGCCGTAGGAGAACCAGATCCCGATCGCCCCGCTCGCGATCAGCATGCCGCCGACCAGCGTGATGATCAGCAGCGCGTACTTCGGAAACAGGCGCCAGCGTCGGAAGGCCAAACGGACCCTTACTCGATCACTTCGTGGTGCCGATGATCGCTTGCCGATTCATCGCTGAACCACCTGATGGATGACCGGAGCTCGAACCATAGCATGGCCCTCTTGCGTCGACGCAACCTGTCCCGGTCACGGGCGAGCGCCCGTCTTTCGCCCCAGGCGAAGCGTACGATGATGAAGATATCCCTGGCCGATGAGAGATTCAGTGGTGGATCGTCGAGCGTTCATCGGCGTCGCGAGCAGCCTTCTCGTGGCAGCAACTGCTGCCCGGGCGCAGCAAGTCGGCAAGTTCTATCGCATCGGTATTCTCTGGACGGTGCCTGCGGCGCAGGACGCGACCAATCTCGACGCCTTGCGCAAGGGTCTGCGCGACCTGGGCTACGTCGAAGGGCGAAATCTGCTCATCGAGTATCGATCGGCGGATGGTCACGCCGAGCAGTTCCCGGAACTCGCGTCCGAACTGGTGCGGCTCAAGGTCGATCTGATCGTGACCCGGGGGACGCCTGCTGCCATCGCGGCCAAAGCCGCGACCCGAACCATTCCCGTGGTCACGGCGACGATGGGACAGCCGCTCGCGGTCGTGGCGAGCCTCGCGCACCCGGGGGGCAACGTGACGGGGCAGACGACCTTCAGCACCGCATTGACAGGGAAGCGCATTCAACTCCTCAAGGAGCTCGTTCCGAGCATCTCGCGAGTGCGTTCCTTCAGAATCTGGGCAATCCGGTCGGCCCGCCGCAATGGGAAGAGACCCGGACGGCGGCGCGCTCCGCGGGCCTCCAGGCCGAGCTTCTCGACGTGCGCACCGAAGGCGATCTGGGCCGCGCATTCGAAGCGGCCGCCCGACATCGCGTCGATGGGCTTCTCGTCGGGATCGACGGTCTCACCCAGATGAATCGGGAAACGATCGTCGAGCTGGCGAGTCGTGGCCGATTACCTGCAGCCTATCCCTCCCGCGAATTCGTCGTCGCCGGAGGCTTGATGGCTTATTGCGGTTCACTATCCCGATCTCTATGTCCGGGCGGCAGGCTACATCGACAAGATCTTCAAAGGCGCGAAGCCCGCGGATCTTCCGGTCGAGGAGCCGACCCGGTTCGAGCTGGTCCTCAACCTGAAGACGGCAAAGGCATTGGGAGTCACGATCCCGTCGTCGGTGTTGCTGCGGGCTGACGAGGTCTTTCAGTGATCGAGGTCCCATTGGCCGCCTGGTAACACGGCGACCCACCCGGCCTTTGCATAACGGCTTCGTAACGGCTCCCTCCTACAACTCCGGGACGGTCGATCGGACCGGCTGTTCGATGCGAGGAGCGAGCGATGACTCATTCGATGTCCCTCTGGAAACTCGGTGCCGCGACCTTGGTGCTTGCACTGTATGGGTGCGGCGGCGGCAATATCGCGCCCGACGGCTTCGACCCGCCGACCCCGGCGACCTACAGCATCGGCGGCACGGTCAACGGGCTGAGCGGGGTCGCGGTCCTGCAGAACAACCTCGGCGACAACCTGACGATCTCGGCGAACGGCAACTTCGCGTTCGCGACGGCGCTGGCCAGCAGATCGGCCTACAGCATCACCGTGAAGACGCAGCCGTCGAGCCCGACGCAGACCTGCGTCGTCGCCAACGCCACGGGCTCGGTCGCCGGCGCGGCGGTGACGACCGCGACCGTGACGTGCACGACGAACACTTACGGCGTGGGAGGCACCATCACCGGCCTCGCCGGCAGCGGACTCGTCCTGGAGGACATCACCGGCGACGACCTCCTCTTTTCCTCGAGTGCGGTTGGCTTCGGCTTCGGCACCCCTATCGCCAGCGGCGCGCCCTACAGCGTCACGGTGAAGAGCCAGCCGACCGGCCCGGCGCAGACCTGCGTCGTCGCATCGGGATCGGGAACGATCGGGAACGGCAACGTCGTCGTCGCCGTCACCTGCACGACGAACACGTCTGTCGCCTGTACGACCGAGAACGGCACTGTCGTCACGCACGCGGCCGATATCGCGGCCGATGAGACCTGGGCCGGCGCCGGCACCGTGCACCTCGTCACCGCCCCGATCGCGATCGTCGCACCGGCGACCGTCACGCTGCAGCCGTGCGCCATCGTCAAGCTCTCCGGGGGAGCCAGCATCGACGTTCGCGGCGACCTTGCCGGCGGTGGCATCGCCAAGCTCGTCAGCGCAGGCGACGATTTCATCACCGGGCGCGTCGTCTTCGAGACCGCCGATGCCAGCGGCCCGGCATGGGGCCGGCTGCGCGGCGTAAACAAGAACTCCATCATCGAGCTCGATAACACGGTGATCTCTGGCGGCGGCAACGTCGGCGGGTCGCAGCTCAACGCGGTCGTGTCGATGAACGGCTCGAGCGTGCTTCCCGACGCGACCCTCAAGGCCGTCAACGTCTCGATCGACGCGCCCGCCGGCGTCGGCATCTACTTCAGCGACGCCGCGTTCACGAGCGACTCGGATGCCCTGCTCGTCACCAACCAGACGGACTCGATGATCGCCATGCCGGCGATGGCGCTCGGCTCGGTGCCGACCCACACCTTGAGCGGCTCCCCCGCCTTTGCCGAGATCAAGGTCGTCGAGAACGCGAACATCTTCGACAACCTGACGATCGCGACGATCGTGCCGATCCACTTCAAGACCGACGGCGTGCACGTCGGCGGCCTCGCGCCGACGTTTGTCCAGAATGTGACGCTCACGCTGCACGCCGGCGTGACGTTGAAGTTCGAAGGCCTGACCGGGCCGCCGATGGTGGTCTTCGGCGACCAGGGCCAGACGACCGACAAGAACGCCGCGCTGGTCGTGCAAGGGACGCCGGGCGCGCCTGTCGTGTTCACGTCCGGCAAGGCGACTCCGGCGCCGGGCGACTGGGCGGGCCTGTGGCTGGCGACGAGCAACGGCTCGCAGATCGACAACGCGATCATCGAGTTCGCCGGCGGCGACGCCCACGTCGGCCCTCAGAGCTGCGGCCCGTTCGACCCGAGCATCGTGCAACGCGCGCGCAATACGGCGGCGCTGCTCGTCGGCGATGGTACCGACCAGCAGTACGTTCCGCCGGCCGGCCTGGTGACGAACACGACGTTTCGCAACAACACGGGCAGCTACGCGATCGACGCGGTCTGGGAGGCACCGGCCTTCGGCCCGAGCCTGGTCGCGAGCAACACGTTCGGCAGCGGACCGAAGTTCTGCACGCAGAATAAGAACCTCAAGCCCCTTGGATGCTTCGTGAGCGGGGTCGACCAGTCCGGGTGCCTGGTGCCTTGATGAGCGTGGCGTCGGCGCGGGCGTACGCTCGCGCCGACGCGGGAAGCAAGGAACGAGCGGGTTGCGGCAGCCGATTGACGGCCCGGCCCCGATCGCATCTGATGACGGCCGAGATCACCGGGAGCTCGAGGCAGTGACGACCAAGGCCCACGTCGGGAGCGGTGGCAAGCGCGATGCGAAGACGGTGCACCTGCTGCTCGCCGGGACGGCCGCGGTGCGCCGCGCCGATGGCGCCGTGCGGCCCCTGGCGCCTCTCGATTCGGCCTTGCTCGCCTTCGTCGCCGTCGAAGGGCCGACCGCGCGGCAACGCCTGCTGGAGCTGCTCTGGCCCGAGCAGGAGCCGGAGAGCGCGCGCAACGCCCTGCGCCAGCGCCTCTTTCGCCTGCGCCGCGGACTCGACGCCGACGTCGTCGTGCAGGGCGGCGAGATGCTGGCGCTGGCTCCCGGCGTCACGCACGACCTCAACGACGGCGAGGGCGGGCTTCTCGCCGGCCTCAGCTACGCTGACTGCACGGAGTTCGACGCTTGGCTCGATTTGCAGCGCGCCGCGATGCAGCTGCGAAGGCGACAGCGCCAGGAAACGCGTGTCGATGCGCTCGAAGGCAACGGGCAGCTCGCCGAAGCAATAGCGCTGGCCGAGCGCCTCGTCTCTGCCGATCCGCTCGACGAGGCCTCAGCGCGCCGCCTGATGCGCCTGCACTATCTGCAAGGCGAGCGCAGCGCCGCGCTCGCCGTCTACGACCGGCTCGTCGCAGCGCTGGCCAAGGCACACGACGCGCGGCCCTCGCCGCGCACGCGCGAGCTGATGGAGACGATACGCGTCGCCTCGGCGCCGCAGTCGCCGGTCGTGCGGCGCGACATCCCGACGAGCCTGCTGCGGCCGCCGCGCCTGGTCGGCCGCGACCGCGAGCGCGCCGGCCTGCGCGATGCGTGGGACGGGCAGCGCGTCTTCTGGCTGCTCGGCGAGGCCGGCCTCGGC
>DATMGW010000031.1:0-11271 GCA_035555295.1 Caldimonas sp. | reverse complement strand
GTGACCGGCGCAGCGGGAACGAGCGCGGCGATGTGCTCGTAGGCGGCGCGAACGAGCGGCTCGCAACCTTCGCGCGTCAGTGCCGAGATCGGGAAGACGGGCCCCTTCCATTTCAGGCGCTTGACGAACGCGCGGACGCGCTCGACCCGCTCGTCGGCAGGAATCATGTCGAGCTTGTTGAGGACGAGCCAGCGCGGCTTGGCAGCTAGCTCCGGGTCGTATTTCTCGAGCTCGCGGACGACGCCGCGCACCTGCGCGACCGGATCGACCTCGGCGTCGAAGGGCGCGAAGTCGACCAGGTGCAGGAGCAGCCGCGTGCGCTGCAGGTGGCGCAGGAACAGATGGCCGAGCCCCGCGCCTTCGGCAGCGCCCTCGATCAGGCCCGGGACATCGGCAACGACGAAGCTCTGCTCCGGGCCGACGCGGACGACGCCGAGGTTCGGATGCAGCGTCGTGAACGGGTAGTCGGCGATCTTCGGTCGCGCGTTCGAGATCGCGGCGATCAGGGTCGACTTGCCGGCGTTCGGCATGCCGAGCAGGCCGACGTCGGCGAGCACGCGCAACTCGAGCCTCAGTTTCCTCTGCTCGCCCGGCCAGCCGGGCGTCTTCTGGCGTGGCGCGCGGTTCGTGCTGCTCTTGAAATGCAGGTTGCCGAAGCCGCCGTCGCCACCCTTGACGATGCGGACCTTTTCGCCAGGCTCGAGCAGCTCGGCGATGCGCTCGCCGGTCTCGGCGTCGGAGATGATCGTGCCGACCGGCATGCGCAGGACGATGTCGTCGGCGGCCGCACCGTACTGGTCGGAGCCCCGCCCGTTCTCGCCGCGCCGCGCTTCGTGGCGCCGCGCGTAGCGAAAGTCGATGAGCGTGTTGAGGTTGACGTCGCCGACCGCGAAGACGCTGCCGCCGCGCCCGCCGTCCCCTCCGTTCGGACCGCCGAAAGGGATGAACTTCTCGCGGCGAAAGCTCATGCAACCGTTGCCGCCGTCGCCGGCGACGACGTCGATGGTCGCTTCGTCGACGAACTTCATGGCCCGGGGTCGGCACCTCGCGATGGATGGCGATCGCCCCGCCGGGGCCGCAGGATCGACCAGATACCCAGGGCGATGAGAAAGACAGGCCACCACTGCTGCATCCAACCCCATTGCAACCAGCCGAAGTTGTTGGCCAGCAGCAGGGCGCCGACGATGACCAGGATGATGCCGCTCCAGCTCATGCGAACCTCGCTCGGGTAGTCGATTGCGACGCGGCAATGTTAGTGCAGCGACGGAAGAGAAAAGCCCCGGTGGGCCGGGGCTTCGTCGGGCGAGAGACAGCGCTCGACGCGTCAGCCGGCCTTGACCTCGACCGTCTGGCGATTGCGCGGGCCCTTGACGGAGTAGCTGACCTGACCGTCGACAAGCGCGAAAAGCGTGTGATCGCGGCCGATGCCGACGTTGGCGCCCGGGTGGAACTTGGTGCCGCGCTGACGCACGATGATCGAGCCGGCCGGAATGCTTTGCCCGCCGAAGACCTTCACGCCGAGCATCTTCGGCTGCGAATCGCGGCCGTTCCGGGTCGAGCCGCCGCCCTTTTTCTGTGCCATGAATGAATCCTCCGCGCGCCGCTTCAGGCGGCGTTGACCGCGGTAATGCGCAGTTCGGTGAAAGACTGCCGATGCCCTTGGCGCTTCTGGTAGTGCTTGCGCCTGCGCATCTTGAAGATTCGGACCTTGTCGTGCCGGCCGTGCGAGACGACACTGGCGACGACGCTGGCGCCGGCGACGAGCGGAAAGCCCGTCGTGAGCTCGGCCCCGCTGCCGATCGCCAGCACCTGGTCGAGCTTGACTTCGGCGCCGACGTCGGCGGTGAGTCGCTCGACCCGGAGTGTCTCGCCAGCGGCGACTTTGTATTGCTTGCCGCCGGTTTTGATGACCGCGTACATCACTGAATCCTTCGCTGGGCGCAAGACGCCGCCATCGAGTTGAGCCTGTGACTATACCATGGCGAGCCCGGCGCAGGATAGGCGGTGGCCCCGGGTGTCTCCGGGAATCGCAGGTGCCACGCGGGGTCCGGGCCGCCCAGGGCCCGGCTTTCTATAATCGGCCCCTTGCCCGAGCCTGCCTGTGCCCGCCTCGCTTTCGCCGCCCGCTCCGCCGATCTCCGGCGCCACCGTCTTGATGGTCGAGGACATGCGGCAGGTCGACGCGGTCATCCGGCGCCGGCTCGCCTCCGACGTCGCGCTGATCGATCAGATCGCGACCTACATCATCAGCGCCGGCGGCAAGCGCATCCGGCCGATGCTCGTGCTGCTGTTTTCCAGCGCGCTCGGCTTCGTCGGACGCGAGCGCTTCGAGCTTGCGGCGACGGTCGAGTTCATCCACACGGCGACCCTGCTGCACGACGACGTCGTCGACGAATCGGCGTTGCGCCGCGGCCGGCGCACCGCCAACGCCTTGTTCGGCAACGCCGCGAGCGTGCTGGTCGGAGACTTCGTCTACTCGCGCGCCTTCCAGATGATGGTCTCGGCCGGTCGCATGCGCGTGCTCGAGGTGCTTGCCGATGCCACCAACGTCATCGCCGAAGGCGAGGTCCTGCAACTGATGAACATGCACGACCCCGACGTCTCCGTCAACGACTATCTGCGGGTCATCCGCTTCAAGACCGCCAAGTTGTTCGAAGCGAGCGCACGTCTCGGCGCGGTGCTCGCCGAAGCCGATGTCGCGACCGAGGAGGCTTGCGCCGCCTACGGCCGCTCGCTCGGCACCGCCTTCCAGCTCGTCGACGACCTGCTCGACTACGAAGGCGCGACCGAGCAGCTCGGCAAGAACGTCGGCGACGATCTGCGCGAAGGCAAGCCGACCCTGCCGCTGCTCATCGCCATGGAGCGCGGCACGGCACAGCAGCGCACGCTGCTGCGCAACGCGATCGTGCACGGCGAGGTCTCGCGCCTTGCCGAGGTCGTCGAAATCGTGCGCGCGACGGGCGCCCTCGCCGCAACTCGCGAAGCCGCGCGTACCGAGGCGGACAAGGCGCGCACGATGCTAGAGCCGCTTCCCGCGACGGTCCATCGCGACGCTCTGCTAGACTTGTCGATTCGATCCGTCGAGCGGTCTTCCTGACCCTTCCTGGCGGGCCGGCGCGGCGCCAAACGCCACAGCATCGGGGTGTAGCTTAGCCTGGTAGAGCGCTACGTTCGGGACGTAGAGGCCGGAGGTTCGAATCCTCTCACCCCGACCATCCGATTGCTCCTGGCCCCTTCCGCACACCACGCGCGAGGCCTCGCGTGGCCTCGGAGAGCCCGCACGAGCCTGCCGAGCCGGCGTGAATTGTTGGCGTGGGCCCTCCGGACCCGGCGTTTACAGCCTGGAGTGAATCGGCGATGATCATCCGTTTCCTCGAGGATTAAGCGAGCCCGCCAGGTTGGATACCCTTGCCGAAGCCCCGCATTCAGCCCTCTCCGGCGTCGCGAGGGTGCTGGTTCACGCGGGCAAACTCAACGCCCGAGCCGCCGAGGATCTGGTGCGGTCGTCGCGCGACAAGCGGACCAGCTTCGTCGCCTCGGTCATCGCCACCGGCTCGGTCTCACCGTCGGATCTGGCGCACACCCTGGCGGCGGCGCTGGCGCTGCCGCTGCTCGATCTCACGGCGATCGACGCGCAGAAGCTGCCGCGAAACATCATCGACGCGAAGCTGGCGTCGCAGTACCAGATCGTCGTCCTCGGCAAGCGCGGCAACCGCGTCTTCATCGGCGGCGCCGATCCGACCGACCAGGAAGCGGCCGAGCGCATCAAGTTCGCGACCCAGCTCGCGCCCGAGTGGGTCATCGTCGAGCACGACAAGCTCGCCAAGATCCTCGAGGGCACCGGGACGAGCGCGACCGAGACGATGGAGCAGCTGTCGTCGGGCGACTTCGAGTTCGACGTCACCGACGACGTCACGTCGCAGCCCGAGGCGGAGGTTTCCAGCGAGGTCGAGGATGCGCCGGTCGTCCGCTTCCTGCAGAAGATGCTGATCGACGCGATCAACCTGCGCGCTTCCGACCTGCACTTCGAGCCCTACGAATATCACTATCGCGTGCGCTTTCGCGTCGACGGCGAGCTGCGCGAGATCACGCAGCCGCCGCTCGCCATCAAGGACAAGCTGTCGGCGCGCATCAAGGTCATCTCGCGCCTCGACATCGCCGAAAAGCGCGTGCCGCAAGACGGCCGGATGAAGCTCAAGTTCGGCAACAAGGCGATCGACTTTCGCGTCAGCACGCTGCCGACGCTGTTCGGCGAGAAGATCGTCATCCGGATCCTCGACCCGTCGAGCGCGAAGGTCGGCATCGAGGCGCTCGGCTACGAGAAGATCGAGAAGGACCGGCTTCTGAAGGCGATCCAGCGGCCGTACGGCATGGTCCTGGTCACCGGCCCGACCGGCAGCGGCAAGACTGTGTCGCTCTACACCTGCCTCAACATCCTGAACCAGCCGGGGGTGAACATCTCGACGGTGGAGGACCCGGCTGAAATCAACCTGCCCGGCGTCAACCAGGTCAACGTCAACGACAAGGCCGGCCTCACCTTTTCGGCGGCGCTGAAGTCGTTCCTGCGCCAGGACCCGGACATCATCATGGTCGGCGAGATTCGCGACCTCGAGACCGCCGACATCGCGATCAAGGCGGCGCAGACCGGCCACATGGTGATGTCGACGCTGCACACCAACGACGCGCCGACGACGCTCACCCGCCTCGCCAACATGGGTGTCGCCGCGTTCAACATCGCCGCGAGCGTGCTGCTCATCACGGCGCAGCGCCTGGCGAGGAAGCTCTGCGAGAACTGCAAGGCCCCGGCCGACTATCCTCGCGAGGCGATGATCAAGGCCGGCTTCAAGCCGGAGGATCTCGACGGCAACTGGAAGCCGTTTCGCTCCGTCGGCTGCTCGATGTGCAACAACGGTTACAAGGGACGCGTCGGCATTTACCAGGTCATGCCGATCTCCGACGAGATCCAGCGGATCATTCTGGCCTCGGGCGGAGCGACCGACATCGCGGTGCAGGCGCAGCGTGAAGGCGTACGCGACCTGCGCCAGTCGGGTCTGCTCAAGGTGCGCTCGGGAATGACGACACTGGAAGAGGTGATCTCGGTCACGAACGAGTAGCGGCGATATTCGGATAGCGGGAATCGGTCCTCGGAGACGACATGGCAACGGCACTGGCTGCAAAGCGGATCAAGGACATCGTCTTCGAGTGGGAAGGCAAGGACAAGAACGGCAAGGCGGTTCGCGGCGAGATGCGTGCCGGCGGCGAAGCCATGGTGAGCGCGAGCCTGCGCCGCCAGGGCGTGATGGTCAACAAGGTGAAGAAGCGCCGCATGAGCGGCGGCAAGTCGATCAAGCAGAAGGACATCGCCGTCTTCACCCGCCAGCTGTCGACGATGATGCGCGCCGGCGTCCCGCTCATCCAGTCCTTCGACATCGTCGCCCGCGGCAGCACGAACGCGCGCATGACGCGCCTGTTGACCGACATCCGCTCCGACGTCGAGACCGGCACCAGCCTGTCGGCGGCGTTTCGCAAGCACCCGCTCTACTTCGATGCGCTCTACTGCAACCTGGTCGAAGCCGGTGAAGCCGGCGGTATCCTGGAAGCCCTGCTCGATCGTCTCGCCATCTACCAGGAAAAGACGATGGCGATCAAGAACAAGATCAAGTCGGCACTGATCTATCCGGTCGCCGTCTTGGTCGTCGCATTCGTCGTCCTCGCGGTCATCATGATCTTCGTCATCCCGGCATTCGAGGACGTGTTCAAGTCCTTCGGCGCCGACCTCCCCGCGCCGACGCTCGTCGTCATCGCGATGTCGAAGTTCTTCGTCAGGTACTGGTACCTGATCTTCGGCATCGGCGGCGGCGGCATCTACTTTTTCATGCAGTCGTGGAAGCGCTCGGTGAAGATGCAGAAGTACATGGATCGGCTGCTGCTGCGCGTGCCGGTGTTCGGCGCTCTCGTCAACAAGTCGTCGATCGCGCGCTGGACGCGCACGCTGTCGACGATGTTCGCCGCCGGCGTGCCGCTCGTCGAGGCGCTCGACTCGGTCGGCGGCGCCTCGGGCAACGCCGTCTTCGCCGAAGCGACCGAAAAGATCCAGAAAGACGTATCGACCGGCTCGGCGCTCACCACGTCCATGCAGGCGACCGGCGTCTTCCCGGTGATGGTGCTGCAAATGTGCGCGATCGGCGAGGAATCGGGCTCGCTCGATGCCATGCTCGGCAAGGCCGCCGAGTTCTACGAAGACGAGGTCGACGAGGCGGTCAAGGGCCTGTCGAGCCTGATGGAGCCTTTCATCATCGTCATCCTCGGCACCCTCATCGGCGGCATCGTCGTTTCCATGTACTTGCCGATCTTCAAGCTGGGCCAGGTGGTCTGACGTTGCCTTCCACCGAGGTTCTGCTCTCGCCCTACGTCCTGGCCCTGCTCGGCCTCTGCATCGGCAGCTTTCTCAACGTCGTCATCCACCGCCTCCCGCTCATGCTGGAGCGCGGCTGGAAGCAGGAAAGCGCCGATCTGCTCGGCGTCACCGTCACCGCAACGCCGGCCATCTCGCTGGCCGTGCCGCGCTCGCGCTGCCCGTCGTGCGGGCACACGATTGCCTGGCACGAGAACATCCCGCTCGCGAGCTGGCTCTGGCTGCGCGGCCGCTGTTCGGCCTGCAAGGTGCGCATCTCGAGCCGCTATCCGGTCGTCGAGGTCGGCACCGGCGCGCTGTTCGCGCTCGTCGGCTGGCGTTTCGGCGCGCAGCCGGTCGTCCTCCTCTGGTGCGCGTTCTCGGCCGCACTCGTCGCCCTGGCGGCGATCGACTGGGACACGACCCTGCTTCCCGACTCGATGACCTTGCCGCTGCTCTGGGCCGGGATGGTGTCGGCCGCGCTCGGCTGGACGATCCCGCTCGCCGACGCGCTGTGGGGCGCGGTCGCCGGCTATCTTTCGCTGTGGTCGGTCTATTGGCTCTTCAAGCTGACGACGGGCAAGGAGGGCATGGGCTTCGGCGACTTCAAGCTGCTCGCCGCCCTGGGCGCCTGGCTCGGCTTGAAGATGATCCTGCCGATCGTGCTCGCCGCCTCGTTGATCGGCGCGATCGTCGGCATCGCGATGAAGATGAGCGCGGCGCTGCGCGAGGGGCGCTACGTGCCGTTCGGGCCTTTCCTCGCCGGAGCCGGGATCGTGACGATGCTCGCCGGCCAGGCCCGCGTGCTCGGTTGGCTCGGCTGGGCCTGATTCGGCGACGGACAACGGGTCGCCGATGGCCTGGCTCCGCATCGGCCTGACCGGAGGCATCGGCAGCGGCAAGAGCACCGTCGCGGCGATGCTCGTCGAGCACGGCGCCGCGCTGATCGACACCGACGCGATCGCCCGCAGCCTGACCCTCGCCGGGGGCGCTGCCATCGACGCGATCCGAGCGTCATTCGGCGCCGAGTTCATCGCCGCCGACGGCAGCCTCGACCGCTCCCGGATGCGCACCGCGGCGTTCGCCGACGCCGCGGCGCGGCAGCGCCTCGAGGCCATCCTCCATCCGCGCATCGGTGCCGAGGTCGAGCGCCTCGCGGCGGCGTCCGGCGCTCGCGTCGAGCTGCTCGACATCCCCCTGCTCGTCGAATCCGGGCGGTGGCGGGCTCGCGTCGACCGGGTCTGGGTCGTCGACTGCGCCGAGGCGCTGCAGATCGAGCGCGTTGCCGGCCGCCCGGGCTGGACGGCAGACGCGGCGCGCGCCGTCATCGCCCAGCAGGCGAGCCGCGCCGCGCGTCGCGCCGCGGCCGACGCCGTCATCGAAAACGACGGCATCACGCTCGAGCACCTCGGTCGCGAAGTCGACGCCCTGTGGCTCGACCTGCTCGCGCAACGGCGATGACCGCACGCCGCGGGAGATCAAATCGCTGTGGAACAATCGGCGCGAGCGTCGCTGCATGGCACGGCCCTTCGTCCCGCACCGATTGATCCGAACCGCGCCTTGATCCTGTACGAGTACCCTTTCAACGAAAGCATCCGGACGATGCTCCGGCTCGAGCATCTGTTCGATCGCCTGGGCCAGTTGATCGAGCGCGATGCTCCCGTCGATCATCATCACGCGCTCGCCACGATCTTCGAGATCATGGACGTCGGCTCGCGCGCCGACCTCAAGTCCGATCTGCTCAAGGAGCTCGAGAAGCATCGCCAGCAACTCGTCAGCTATCGCGGCAACCCGTCGATCTCGGAAGCGGTGCTCGACGAGGTGATCGGACGCATCGATGGCGCGCATGCGCGCCTGAACCAGGTGTCGGGCAAGGCCGGCGCGGCGCTCACCGGGAACGAGTGGCTGATGAGCATCCGCAGCCGCATCAGCATCCCGGGAGGCACTTGCGAGTTCGACCTGCCCGCCTACTACGCGTGGCAGCAGCAGAACGCCGGCCGCCGCCGTGCCGACCTGCTGCAATGGGTCGCCTCGCTGATGCCGCTCGCCGAGGCATTGCAGGTGCTGCTCGGCCTGTTGCGCGATTCGGGAACGCCGCAAAAGGTCACGGCGATCGGCGGGCAGTATTCGCAGAGCCTGCCTGCCGGTCGCGTCTTTCAGCTGATGCGCGTTCGCCTCGACGCGCAGGCCGAGCTCGTCCCCGAGATCAGCGGCCATCGCCTGATGGTGCAGGTGCGCCTGATGCGCCAGGAGGCGGACGGGCGCCTGCGTCCGACCGTCGCGGACGCGGGCTTCGAGCTGACCCTTTGCTCCTGAGGAGGAGCTGCGGCATGGCCGAGCGACCGACCGCGGACGAGGCGCGGCGCATAGTGCGCTGCCCGGGCTGCGGCGGCGAGGGCGTTTACGCCCTTAGCAACCCGTTTCGCCCCTTCTGCAGCGAACGCTGTCGCCTCGCCGACCTCGGCGCCTGGGCGTCCGAAGGCTATCGCGTCGCAGCGGCGCCGCCGGTCGACGACGGCAAGGACGATGACGATCCGGCAGCAGCCGACGCCGACTGAGAGGCGCCGGCGCCTCCGGCGCTCAACCCTCGAGCGACTTCAGCAGCTCGGCGAGATCCGGGTCCATCGCTCCCTCCTCGGCCGGGGCGTCGCCGGCCGCTGCTTCCCCTTCGCCGCTCTCCGCCGGAGCAGCGGCGCTGTCGTCGCCGAGGCTGGCGAGGAGGTCGTCGAGACTCGTGTCGCCCGAGCTCTCGGAAGGCGCCGCTCCCGCATCGTCGCTGCCCGCGCCGACATCGTCGGCGGATTCAGTGCTCGCTTCCTCCTCGTTTTCGTCGCTTGCCGCGGCCTTGGCCTTGCCCTTTGCCGGCTTTTCGGCGTCGGGCATCTTGCCCTGCAACGAGGTCGTGAACGACAGGCGGGCCGCGGGCTTGGCCATCCCGGGGAGCGACAGCGGATCGCCGCTCATCGCGTCGAGCCCGGCGATGCGCAGCTCCGGCTGGCCCTTGTGCGCCATCAGGGCGTCGATGCCGACACGGCGCAGCATTTCCGCCGCGGCGAGATTGACGAGGCGCTCGGTCGTCGGCAAGGCGATCTGGTCGCCATCGCCGTCGACGACGTAGTGGAACGGCAGGTCGCCCACCGACAGCGTGTTGCCCGTCGGCGCAGCGAGCACCGACGCGGCGAGCAGGGCCGGATGACCCCACAGCATGCCGCGCAGGCCTTCTTCGGGCGTGAACTCCTCGAAGGCGAACGCGCTGATCGGATCGCTCTTCTTGCCGTATGGGTGGCGCAGCATGAAGCGCGGCGCGAGCAGCGCAAGGTGCGTCGCTTCCGGCAGTTCGCGCAGCGCCTCGAGCGCCTGCGCCATCAGCGGATGGGGCGGATTGCGGCGGTCGGTGAACGCGTCTGCGTTGATCGACGTGACGAAGGGCGCGGCAGCGAGCTTGGCAATCTTCGCCATCCGGCCGAGCAGCTCGGCGTGCGGGGGCGTCGGCTCGAACTGGTAGAGGCCCAGGATGAGGGTGACGCCGCCCGCCTTGTCCTGCGAAGGCTTGTCGACGAGCATCGAGTACAGGCCCGTCTCGCTCAGGTCGCTGGCACCGCTCAGATCAGCAGCGAACTCTTCGGCCGACATGTCGACGAGGAGCACCTGCAACGAAGGCCCGGTCTCGACACGCCGAAGCAGCATATCCATTCCGCGCCAGAGCGCCTCGAGGTTCTGGAATTCCGGCTGGTGCAGCACCGTGCGCATCGCGTCCGAGAGCGCAGCGTCGACGGTGGCGACGAGCGCGTCACGCTTCGGGTCGGGCGCCTTGGTGACGAACGGCCCGACGATGCGCTTGAGCAAGGCATCGACGGACGCGTCGGTGTTCACGTCAGCGCTGTAGCCGACGAGGCGGGCGAAATCGGAGAGCTTCGCGTTCGCCGCCGGGGCGCCGCTGCGCGAACGGCGCGGCCCGCTGCGCGAAGCGCGACGCGTGTCCTCGCCGCCCATGGCACGAACTTCGGCCGCCGCCTTGGCGAACGTCGCCGTGTTGTTGAGGCGCTTTCTCAGGTCGACGAGCGACTTGAACATCGGCAGCTCGCGGTACAGCGAATCGGGATGGAAGCTGTCGAGCTCGCCGAACTCGACCTCGATGCCGTCGCCGCCCTCGCCGATCGGCAACGCGAGCTTGACTTCGAGACGGGCCAGCGTGTCCTCGAGGTTGTCGAACTCGACCGCAATCATCTTGCGTCGTGCCATGTCGGCGCCGGTCTCTAGGCGCCCGGCGGCGGCGCCGGCGCTGAAGTCGCCGAGCACGGCGATGCGTACCGGGCGCTTCGCCGCCCAGGCCGGCGCGGCCGCGTCGAGCGTGCCGAAGTCGGGAGTCCAGTCGTCGTCTGCCATGCTTGCTCCTTCAATCGTCGTCGCGGGATGTCGATGCGCAGCCGGGCGGCGTCACTTGATCTCGTCGACCGTAAACAGCGCGGCGCCGTATTCGTCGGTGCACGGTTGCTGACAGATCGCCCTGCCGGCGAAGATCGATGCGCCGCCAGCTTGCACCTGCGCAGCCCGGCTCGCTGCCTCGACGGTGGTCTGCCCGAAGCCATCGGCCACCTTCAGCCCCAAAGCGGAAAAGTCGCGCGGATGCTGCGAGACGATCGCCATCAGGCGGTCGGTTCCTGGAGGTCCGCTGGCAATCGTGCCCGCGGCGCCCTTCGGTGGGAGGGACAGCGTGCTGTCGGCCCGCATCCGGTTGCTCTTTGCCATCGTGCTCGGAAAGACCTGGACGATGTCGCCGTCGGTCCCGTACTGGAAGACGTAGAGATAGCCTTCCTTCTCGCTCGTCACCTTGAACGACATCGTGTCCTTGTCGATCTTGAGTTGCGGCTTGTCGG
>DATMGW010000030.1:0-3133 GCA_035555295.1 Caldimonas sp. | reverse complement strand
TTCGATCGCCAGGGTCCAGCCGCGTTGCAACGACTGTCTCAGGTCGGGTTGCGCCAGCGTCTCGCCGGCCTGCGCGATCAACTCCGCGTGCGGCCGCGTCGACGGCAGGTCGCGATCGTGCAACTCGATGAGCCGGCGGACGAGCGCGCGCGCCTTGGCGTGGCGTCGCCGCGTCCACGCCGGGCCCGCCGCATCGTCGACCTCCGGGAGATAGCGCCGGAGCATCGCCGCCAGGCTGTAGAGGTCGCATCGCCAGTCGAGCTGCCGGGTCGGCGCCAGGTTGCCGAGGCGGCCGGCGTCGAGGGCGCGCAGCAGGCGCGGCGACTGGTACTCGTAGTCGGGCTGGGCGGCGATGGGCAGCGCGCTCTGCAAGTGCTCGCCCGAGACGAGCGAGAAGGCGAAGTCGATCAGCGTGATGTCTTCGAAGCGCGGATGCAGCCAGCGTTCGCCGAGGAGCGGATCGAAGTCGGCCGGGCCGATCGGGATGCAGATGTTGTCGGCCTTGAGGTCCAGGTGCACGAGACGCAGCTCGTGGATCGCATCGAGCGCAACCAGGCTGTGCCGCGCGAGCGCCCACCAATGGGCGCAATCGGCGAACACGTTGCGCAGGAGCGAGCCGTCGCGCTCGAGAGGCAGCAGCGTCGCCCAGTGGTCGACCGTGACGCCGGCGTCGTAGGTCTGCACCAGCGCCGGCCGGTCGGCCGAGCCGCGGTCGAACTGCACGACGTCGGGCACCGGCTTGATGCCGTGACCGACCAGGCGCGCCAGGATCCGCCACTCGCGTTCGGTCCACTCGCGGAAGTCGCCCGCCGAGGTCGCGAGAAAGCGCTTGGTGTAGCGGCGGCGCTCGCCCGGCAGGGCCTCCTCGCGGAAGACTTCGACGTGGTCGCCGGTCACCATGCGCAGGCGCCTGCGCCCGAACACGCGGTCGATGTCGGCGGGAGTCATCGCTCGCCTCCTGCGCTTTCCGGGTGGTCCTCGACGGCGCCGGTCCGACTTCGGCGACGCCACGCGGGCTCGGAACGTTCGATCAGCAGAACGGTGGCGTCGTCGACGCTGCCGTGCGCGCGGGCGAGCGCGAGCAGGCTTTCGCTTCTACGCGCCAAGGGCTGGGGTCGAGCGAGAACCCGGCACCAGTCCGCGTCGTCGAGATGCCTGTGCACGCCATCGCTGCACAGGGCAAGCAAGTCGCCGGGGGCCAGCGTGTGCTCGGCGGCGTTCGCGCCCGACGTGGCGCCGTTGCCGACCATGCGCGCGGGATCGTCGGGCGAGCCGCCGGGCGGCGGCGCCTCGCCGAGGTGGGCGAAGGTGTCGTCACAGGTCAGCGGCGTGAGCTGCCCGCGCGCGCGCGGCGACCAGCGATAGACGCGGCAGTCGCCGACCCAGGCGACGAGCCATTTCGCCGCGAACCGGTCGAGCGGCGCGCACAGGGCCACGGTCGCCGCGCCCGGCCGATCGGTGACGCGTGCGATGGCGCCGGCGATCGCCCGGTCGGCGGCAAGCACGGCCGCATCGACGCCGCGCGCGTCGGGCCAGCGCGCTTCGAGGGCCTGGTGCAACGTTGCCACGAGGAGGCGGCTCGCCGTCTGCGCCATGGCACCGCCACCGACTCCGTCGGCGACGACGAACAATCGCCCGGCACCGTCGAGCGGGCTGTGCGCGTCTTCGTTGACGCCGTGCTGGCTGCCGCACGACGACGCCGCCGCCGCCTCCAGGCGGCGCAACGCATTCGCGTAGATCGCTTGCGCCGCGGCGCCGACCGTCGCGGCGAACCGGCGCGCGGCGCGCTCGGGCTCGAGCGGGGTGATGAGACTCCGGGCAGAAGGCGGGGCCATCTCAGTCCTCGCTTCGACGCGCCAACGTCAGGGTGCAGCGCGGCTCGCCCGGCAACGATCCGCCGAGCACCATCGTCTGCCCCGGCTTCCAGCGGAAGCGGTCGCCGGCGGCGTGATGCGAGGCATCGATGTCGATGCCGTTGTCGCCGTGGACGGTGCCCAGGGCGGCGCCGTCGTCGTCGATGCCGTCGATCTCGACGTGGCGTCCGGACACCCCTTCGTGACACCAGTCGATCACGACCGTCTGCCCGCGCGAGCGGCCGACCGTGACGGGCAGCTCGCTGCGCCGGATCGCGTGGATTCGCGTGGCGCTGGCACCGGCCTGCGTGATCTCGTAGACGGGCTCGGCCGCACGCGCCGAAAGCACGGCCGTTCGCGGCGTCGAGGGCGCGACGAGCGACGGGCCGGCGTCCGGCGCGGCGACGGGGACGGCGATCGGTGTCGACGCCGCGGCCTTCGCCGCCGTCGGCGGCCGCAGGGCGATCCACGGATAGTCGCCCGGCGGACCCTCGGCCCGGGCCGAAAGGACGACGCGCGTGCCGGCACCGAGCGCAATCGCCTGCGTGCTGCCGGCGGCAACGGCACGCGCTTCGCCGGGCTTCGCGGCGCCGGGCTCGGCGCTCTCGACGCGGATTCCGTTCGTCGATCCGGCATCGGCGACGTACCAGGTGCCGCGCTCGAACCAGAGCTCGGCGTGCCGGCGGCTGGTGTAGGTGCCGTCGATGCGGATGTCGCAATCGCCCTTGCCGACGACATAGCGACGGCCGGGAACGACGGAGTTCAATACCGCCTGGCGCGGGCCGTCGCCGTCGTCGATGTCGAATTCGCAGCGTCGGCCGGCCAGCGGCGTCTGCGGCGTTTCGGCCGCTCGCGCGCCGTGCGACGGCGCGGACGGCACATCGCTTTCGGTCCAGCGGCCGAGCACGCTGATCTCGTACTGTCGCGGCAGCGGTGCGGCGGGTGTCGTCCGCAGCGCCTCCAGCAATTCGCGGTATTCGCCGCCTTCCTCGGCGCGCTCGCGCGCTTCCAGATCGCAAAGGCCCGCGAACTGCGACAGGTCGATGACGGCGGCGTTCGGCAGCCGGCCGATCACCTCGCGCGCGAGGTAGCGCTTGACCTGCTCGGGCCTGAACTCGTGCATGAACTGCTGCAGCAGCTCGCGCGCCGCCGCGCCTCCCGGCGAACGCACGCCGATGGCGGTCAAGGTGAAGCGGTCGCGATCGGCGATGACGACGTGCAGGCGGACGTGGCTGGCGACGAAGTGCTCGAGCTCATCGCGCACGGCGCCGATCAGCGAC
>DATMGW010000029.1:0-3151 GCA_035555295.1 Caldimonas sp. | reverse complement strand
CGCTTGGTGAAGCGGTTCGAGCCGAAGTCGACGCTGGCCGAGAGGTCGACAAGAAACCACGCCGAGAGCTCGCGGTCCTCGGTGAACTGGCGCACGTAGGGCTGCTGCAATCGCGCCGTGACGTTCCAGTCGATATGGCGCACATCGTCGTGGTGCTGGTACTCGCGCAGGTCGGCGAGGTCGAGGCCGGCGCCGCGCATCAGCGTGCGGTAGTCGCCCTGGAGCAGGCCGTCGAGACGGCGCATGACCGTCCACTCGAGCCGCTTCAGCAGCGCTTCGGCGTCGACGTCGTCCCCGTCCGCGGGACCCTGCGCGCGAGCTCCGGTCGCTTCGATCCCGGCCGCGTCTTCGCGCGGGGCGCCGGGCGAAGCGGACCGGGCGGAGATCATTTGTCGAGCGGCTTGTCGGGAACCGGGATCTTCTTCATGACGCGCTGGATGATCGCATCGGCATCGAGCCCTTCGGCAAGCGCCTCGTACGACAGGACGAGGCGATGCCGGAGCACATCGGCGACCAGGCCGGTCATGTCTTCGGGAAGCGCATAGGTGCGGCCGCGCATGAAGGCCAGCGCGCGCGCTCCCTCGATCAGGCCGATCGTCGCGCGCGGGCTCGCGCCGAAGGTGAGATACCGGCTCAGGTCGGCGAGCTCGTAGCGCGCCGGCCGGCGCGTCGCGCTGACCAGCTTGACCGCGTACTGGATCAGCGACGGATCGACATAGACCTTGCGGCACTCCTGCTGCAGCTCGGCGAGCTGGCCCATGCTCGCGATCGGCACGAGCACCGCCGGAGTGCCGGTGACGCGCTGCGCGATCACGAACTCTTCTTCCTCGCTCGGATAGTCGACGAGCACCTTCATCATGAAGCGGTCGACCTGCGCCTCGGGCAGCGGGTAGGTGCCTTCGGTCTCGATCGGGTTCTGCGTCGCCATGACGAGAAAAGGCTCGGGCACCCTGTGCGTCTCGCCGGCGATCGTCACCTGGCGCTCCTGCATCACCTCGAGCAGAGCGCTCTGCACCTTGGCCGGAGCGCGGTTGATCTCGTCGGCGAGCAGCAGGTGCGTGAAGACCGGCCCGAGCGAGGTCGAGAATTCGCCGCTGCGCGGGTTGAAGATGCGCGTGCCGACGAGGTCGGCCGGGACGAGATCGGGAGTGAACTGGATGCGCTTGAAGGTGCCGCGCAAGGTCAGCGCCAGCGTCTTCACCGTCAGCGTCTTGGCCAGGCCGGGGACGCCCTCGACGAGCAGGTGCCCCTGCGCGAGCACCGCGACCATGACCCGCTCGAGGAAGTGATCCTGGCCGACGACGACGCGCTTGACTTCGTAGAGCAGGCGCTCCATCAGCGTGGCGGCTTCGCTCGGGACGTCGGTGGGTGCAGTCATCGGGGCTCGCGGTGAAGGAGGAATCGCTGGTCGCGCCTCAGAAGGGCGGCATGCCGGCAGCGGCCGCGGCGTTCTCGATCGGAACGGCGAAGCCGATGCCGATAAAGACCCGTTGCCGGCTCGGGTTGAGGATCGCGGTGACGATGCCGACGACTTCGCCGTCCATCGTTACGAGCGGACCGCCCGAGTTGCCGGGGTTGGCGGCGGCGTCGAACTGGATCAGGTTGGTCAGCACCTGCTCGCCTTCGGGCGAGCGGAACTGCCGCTTCAGGCCAGAGACGATTCCCGACGACACGGACGGGCCGATGCCGAACGGGAATCCGACGGCGATCACCTCGTCGCCGGGCGCGAGGTCGGCGGTCGAGCGCATCGTCGCGGCCTCGAGGTCGTCCGGGATGGTGCGGGCGCGCAGCACGGCAAGATCGTTCTCGGGCTGCCGGTTGAGGATGACGGCCTCGGATTCGGAGCCGTCGAAGAACGTCACCTTGATCTTCTTGGCGCCGCCCACGACGTGCAGGTTCGTGAGTATCGTGCCGTTGTCGATGATGACGACGCCGCTGCCGATGCCGCGTTCGACCGTGCCGCGCTCCTTGTCGTCGCTGCCGTCGTCGCCTTCGGTCATTAGCCCGACGACGCGCACCACCGACGGCAGGATCGCATCGTAGGCGCGCGTCGCGGGCGAGACGAGCGGCTTGTCCTCGATCGACTGGCGCATCGCCGCGTCGATCTGCTGCATCGTCAGCGGCGCCTTCGGCACCAGCGTCGGGTTGAGCCACAAGAAGGAGGCGAGGAGGGCGACGATGGCGAGCGCCCAGAGGCGGCGCTCGTGGCGCAGCAGCGCCGCGCCGAGGCGGGCGCGTCGCGGTGCCCGGCCCGGGGCCGCGACGGCTTCGGGGGGCGGTTCGGCGGCGCGCGCCGAACGGCTGTAGAGCGGCACTTTCTTCATGATCGGCGTCCGGCGCGCAGACACGCAAGAGGCGGGCCGGCACTGCGCGATACGGTAGCACGCTGACCCTGACCTGTCATGACGGCGGACGCTCCGGCGACGATGCATGATTCGCTTCCGTGTGGATCGACACGCACTGCCATCTCGACGCCGCGGAATTCGAACCCGACCGTGACGCCGTCGTCGCCCGGGCCCGTGCCGCGGGCGTCGCGACGATCGTCGTTCCCGCCGTCGACGCCGGCAATTTCGCGCGAGTGCGCGAGCTGGCGGAGCGGCATCGCCTCTCCTACGCTCTCGGCATCCATCCGATGTGCACCGACCGCGCCGGCGACGCCGACCTCGCCGCCTTGCGCAACGCTCTCGAAGCGAATCGCGGCGACCCGCGCCTCGTCGCCATCGGCGAGATCGGCCTCGACTATTTCGTCCCCGGGCTCGATCGCGAGCGCCAGGCCGACTTCTTCGCCGCCCAGCTGAAGCTCGCCGCCGAGTTCGGGCTGCCCGTGCTGCTGCACGTCAGGCGCGCCGTCGATGCCGTCCTCAAGCAATTGCGGACCCGCCGCGTGCACGGCGGCATCGCCCACGCCTTCAACGGCAGCGAGCAGCAGGCCGCGGCGTTCGTCAAGCTCGGCCTCAAGCTCGGCTGCGGCGGCGCGCTCAGCTTCGATCGCGCCCTGCGCATCCGCCGTGTCGCCAGCGCCGTGCCGCTCGAGGCGATCGTCATGGAGACCGACGCCCCGGACATCGCGCCGCAATGGCTTTACCGCACCGCCGAGGCGCGCGCCGCCGGCGCGACGATGCGCAATGTTTCGGCCGAGCTGCCGCGCATC
>DATMGW010000028.1:0-5342 GCA_035555295.1 Caldimonas sp. | reverse complement strand
CCGCAGTTGCGGCCACCAGAGCAGCGTCACCGCCGGCACGATCTTCGACAAGACCCGCACTGCGTTGCGCGTTTGGCTGGCGGCGGCGTGGTACCTGACCAACCAGAAGCAAGGCGTCAGCGCCCTGGGCCTGCAACGCGTACTGGGCCTGGGCAGCTATGCGACCGCCTGGACCATGCTGCACCGGTTTCGCCGGGCGATGGTGCGCCCCGATCGGGATCGCCTGAAGGGCGTGGTCGAGGTCGACGAAACCTACCTGGCCATCACGGACCGCGATGCGCCCGCTTCTGCTGCGAGGCGCAAGAGCCGCACGAGCAAGGTGCTGGTCGCCGTCGCGGTGGAGATGCTGCAGCCCAAAGGGTTCGGTCGCATTCGCTTGTGCCGCATCGACAACGACTCCGACGAGTGCGTCGTGCCGTTTGTGCATGCCTCTGTAGAGCCCGGCGCCCAGGTGCGAACCGATGGCTCGGCTGCCTACCGCTCGTTGAGCAAGCTGGGCTATGACCATCAGCGCAGCGTCATGCTCGGCTCGGAAGTCCCGGCACACGTCTCGATGGCTGGGGTGCATCGCGTCGCTTCGCTCATCAAGCGTTGGATCCTGGGCACGCACCATGGCTCGGTCCAACCCGAGCATCTTGACGCCTACCTGGACGAGTTCGTGTTTCGCTTCAATCGGCGCACCTCGGCCTCGCGCGGCATGTTGTTCTATCGCTTGCTGCAGCAGGCCGTCATCACCGATCCGGTGACATACGACGACGTCGTACGAAAGAAGTCCACACCGGCACGGCGAAAGAATATACTGGATGGACGTCCAGTGGTTCTCAGCTGACTGGAGCTAAGCGAATACCCAATATAAACGTACAGTTGTCAGATGGACGCCGTGCTCGCCTCGCTTGCCTCGCCGCCCCGGCCTCGCCCGCCCGAGGCGATGCCGCGGCCGCGCGCGATGGAGGGCGAGGCGGAGGTGCGCCCCCGGGCCTTGCACGCCCCCGAAACCCTGCACCCGGCGCTCTGGCTCGGCCACCAGCTCGGCCGCAGCGGCGCCCATGCCGTGGCGAGCGGCTTTGCCGCGCTCGACGCCGAGCTGCCCGGCGGCGGCTGGCCGCGGCGGGTGCTGAGCGAGCTGCTCCTGCCGCATCCGGGGATCGGCGAGATCCGCCTGCTCGCGCCGACGCTGGTCGCGGCGCAACGTGCCGGCCGCCTCGTCATGATCTTCGATCCGCCGGCCGACCTGTCGGCCTGGGCCCTGGCCCGTCTCGGCTTCGACGTCGAGCAGCTCCTCGTCGTCAACACGCGTGCCCGGGTGATTCCCGGCAGCGACAGCCTGTGGGCGCTCGAGCAGGCCCTGAAGAGCGGCCACGTCGGCGCCGTGCTGGCCTGGCTGCCGCCGCGCTTGCGCGCCGAGCGGCTGCGCCGCCTCCAGCTCGCCGCGCATAACCACGACGGCGCGGCTTTCGTGCTGCGCGAGCTCGCCGCCGCGGCGCGGCCGACGCCTTCACCCTTGCGTCTTGCGCTGCACGCCGGCGGTGCCGACCGGCTGCACGTTCGCATCCTCAAGCGGCGCGGCCCGCCGCTCGAGGCGCCGCTGCAGCTCGCCCTGCCGACGGTGCTCTCGGATGCGGCGCGGCGCCGGGCGCAAAGCGTTCCCGAGCCGGCGCGTGGCTTGCGCGAAGCGATCTTCGTCAATTTCGCCTGAGCATGGCCTCGCTTCGACTGTCGTCGTGCTCTGGATCGCGCTGCACCTTCCGCTGCTTTCGCTCGAATCGTTCGCGGCGACGCTCGACTCGGGCCGGGGTGAAGGAGGCGGCACCGAGCGGCCCATCGCGCTGCTCGAAGCGCATCGCATCGCCAGCGCCAATGCGGCGGCCGAAGTCCTGGGCGTCAAGCCCGGGCTGAAACGGGCGACCGCGCTGGCCCTGGCGCCGCAGATCGTTCTCGGCCAAGCCGACGCCGCGCGCGACGTGGCGGCGCTCCTGCCGGTGGCGCACGCCGCGCTCGCCTTCACGCCGGGCGTGTCGCTGCAGCCGGCACTCGAGCCGGGCGCCGCGCCCGATACGGTGCTGCTCGAAGTGCAGGCGAGCCTGCGCTATTTCGGCGGCCTCGAGCGCTTGCTCCGCGGCCTCGCCGCGGCCCTCGAGCCGCTCGGCCACGCCATGCGCCTGGCGAGCGCGGCGACGCCGCGCGGCGCCGCCATCCTGGCCCGCGTCGAGCCGCCACCGCGCTGCGTCGATCTCGCGGCGACGCGCCGTGCCCTCGAGGCCGCGCCGGTGTGGCTGCTCGGCCCGGGCCGCGAGCACTGGGAAGCCTTGCAAGGCATGGGGCTGCGCCAGCTGGGCGACCTGCTCGGCCTGCCGCGCGCCGGCCTGGCGCGCCGCTTCGGCGAAGCGATGCTCGTCGAGATCGATGCGGCGTTCGGCCGCCGCGCCGATCCGCGCAAGCCGATCGTACTGTCGCCCGCTTTCGCGAGCCGGCTCGAGCTGTTCGCTCGCGCCGACACGACCGCGCAGCTGCTGTACGGCGCCGCCGTGCTGCTCGAGCGACTGATCGCCTGGCTGGCGGCGCAGCACGCCTTCGTTCGCCGCTTCACGCTGCTCATGCATCACGAGTCGCGCCGGTCGTCGGCACGGGGCGGCGAGCGCAAGGCGCAGGTGACGACGTTAGAGATCGCGCTCGCCGAGCCCTCGCGCGACAGCGCCCACCTGCTCATGCTGCTGCGCGAGCGTCTCGCCCGCCTGGAGCTGCCCGCGCCGACGCTCGAGCTCGGCCTGCAGGCCGAGGACATCGCGAAGCGGGCGCCGCCGAATGTCGAGCTCTTCGCGACGGCGCAAGGCGAGCACGAAGGGTTGACGCGTCTGATCGAGCGCCTGCAGGCCCGGCTCGGCGCCGGCCGGGTGCAGCGCCTCGCTGCTGCCTTCGATCATCGCCCCGAGCGGGCAAGCAAAGTCCGCGACGTCGAAGCGGCCGGGGTGGGTGGGGCAGGCGCTGCGAAGACGGG
Organism: Caldimonas sp.; assembly: GCA_035555295.1. Classification (GTDB taxonomy): domain Bacteria; phylum Pseudomonadota; class Gammaproteobacteria; order Burkholderiales; family Burkholderiaceae_C; genus Schlegelella_A. Next base: position 2,347 of record DATMGW010000028.1, on the reverse strand, counting down.
CCACGGCCGCGGGGCCGGGAAGAAGAGCGCTGCCCGGCGGCGACTCGCCGCATCGGACGACGGCACCGGGGTCGAGGACTGCAGCGCGCCAGTGCGCCCGGTCTGGCTGCAACCGCCCGAGCCTCTCGTCGAGCAGCGCTCGAGGCCGCTGCTCGAAGGCCGGCCGCTGCAACTGCTCTCGGGCCCCGAGCGGATCGAGGCCGGTTGGTGGGACAGCGCCCTGGCCGGACGCGACTACTTCATCGCCGCAACCGGAGACGGCGCGCTGGTCTGGATCTATCGCGAGCGGCTGGCTCTGCTTTCCGAGGCTTCAAGCAGCGGCTGGTTCCTGCACGGCCGCTTCGGATAGGGAGCGCGTCAGCGCCGTTCCTCGCCGACCAGCGTGAAGCCGCGGCGGCGCAGCGAATCGCTCAGCCAGCGGCTGCCGTTGACGCCGCAGAACAGCATGTAGACGCCGTAGAAGGCGAGCAGCACGAGGGCCAGGGCGGCGCTGCGCGAGCTTGCCGTCGGCGCGCCGCCGTAGTACGACGAGCTGAAGTAGAACAGCACCGCCACCAGGCCGAGCAGCCAGGTGCGGCGCACGATCGCCTTGAGCGAGCCGACGAAGAACGCCTGCCACGAGAAGCCCATCTTCACGCGGACGATGTCGCCGTTCGGCGACTTGTACAAACGATAAGTGCTCATCCAACAACCTCCGTCTTGTGCGGCTTCGCGATGAAGCCCGGACCGTACTGCGATCGCGGCGCGTCGGCGCTCACGCTGCCGCTACGACCGGTACAAAGTCTGCTTCGACAGATTTGTGTCGCGCTGGAGGGGGCGATCGTTTCGATCGCGTCAACTCGGTAACGAGACGTTCGCGACGGAAGTGACCGAAGGTAGCTAGGCGACGCGCCCGAACCACCACACCGAGAGGCTCGCCGCGAGCACGACGAGCGCAGCACCGAGGGCTGCCAGCAGGGCGCTGATCTCGGTCTCCTTCTTCTCGACGATGAGGCGCGTGCTGAGGCCCTGGTAAACCTTCTTCAGGTCCTGCGCCGTGCCGGCGTAGAAGTAGTCGGCGCGGGTCAGGCTGGCGATCGACTTGAGCGTGTCCTCGTCGAGCCGCACCCGCATCGACCAGCCCTCGAAGCCGATCGTCTCGCCTTCCTTGGTGCCGATGCCGACGGTGTAGACGCGGATGCCGCGATCGGCCGCCATCTTCGCCGCTTCGAGCGAATCGGGCCCGGTCGTGCGCTGCCCATCGGTGAGCAGGATGATCGCCGCCGACGGATACGAGCCCGGCGGCACCGGCTTGAATTCGGGCTTGGGCTTGTCATTCGGGCCGGGCGGCATCTCGCGCGCTCCGGTGATCTGCGACAGGTCGATGCCGGCGTCGGGAAAGATCGTCGCGAGCGACAGGACGATGCCGCTGCCGATCGCCGTGCCGCGCTGCAGCTGGAAGCGGTCGATCGAGGCGTAGACGTCGTCGCGCGACAGCGTCGGCGCCTGCACCACCGCAGCGGTGCCGGCGAAGGAGACGACCGCCACCTTGACGTTGCGCGGCAGTTCGGCGACGAAGGTCTTGGCCGCTTCCTGCGAGGCGACGAGCCGGTTCGGCTGCACGTCGGCGGCGCGCATGCTGCCGGAGACGTCCATCGCCAGGACGATCGTCTCCTGCGCCGAAGGCAGGGTGATGAGCATGGCCGGGCGCGACGAGGCGAAGAGCAGGGCGCTGATCGCCAGCAGCATCAGGGCGGGCGGCACATGGCGGCGCCAGGCGCCGCCGCGGCCGAGCGCCTCCCTGACGAGGCCCAGGTTGGCGTAGCGCAGCGTCGACTTCTTGCGCCGCGTGATGAGAAAGACGTAGAGGGCGACGAGCAGCGGCACGGCGAGCATCGCCCACAGCATGTTCGGCCAGAGGAAAGTCATGAACGGCGACGTCGGGTTCATGCCACCGGCCTTACGTGCGACGGCGCGCCGAAGCGGGCACCGCTCCAGTTCGCGAGCCGGCTGCGTTGCTTCCTCAGGTCGGCGAAGCGCATGATCGAATCGACCAGGTCATCGTCGGTGGCGAGCTCGAGCGTATCGACACCGGCACGCGCGAGCGCCCGGCGCAGCTCGCCTTCGCGTCGTTCCGCCGCGGCCTTGAAGCGATTGCGAAAGCCGGCGTTATGCGTATCGACGACGAGCTGCTCGCCGGTCTCGGCGTCCCTCATCGTCACCAGGCCCAGGTCGGGCAGGGCCATCTCGAGAGGATCGAACAGGCGCACCGCGGTTACCTCGTGGCGCAGCGCGAGGTGGCCCAGTGCCTTTTCCCAGCCCGGCGCGCTGATGAAATCCGAGACGACGAAGATCGTCGAGCGGCGCT